>JAZRHT010000084.1:0-3220 GCA_045644905.1 Oscillospiraceae bacterium | reverse complement strand
TCTGCTCGTCAAGAGCGATAACCTCGTCAACGAGGGGAAGCTTTGAATCTTTAAATTTCTTTTTAATATTTTCCTTTACAATTTCAGGGTTTTCTCTAACGAATTTAATGTCAAGCACCTTTGATTCCTCCAAAAGAGTTTTTAATGTTTTAAGTTTACCACATTTTTCCGCCATTATCAAGAGAAAATGGCTTTAAACTGCTAATTTTTAGCACATCAAACGAAATTTATTTTAACAATTTATTTGTTATATAATAATTCTTCATTTACAGCTATGTTGCCGTTTTCTTTTTCAAAACTATCAACACACTGCTGTGCTAAAAATTCAAGCTGTGCATTTAGAGAGCGTTTATTTTGTTTTGCAACAAAAGAAATTTTATAAAGTAGTTCGGGTTCAAACCTAATTCCTGTTTGTATTTTATTTGTAGCCATACTAACACCTCGCTATTATTTTGATAACATTATACTAACTTTTATATTGCATTTATACAAACAGTATGTTATTATAGTGTTATCACATTATAATAAAAAGGAGATATGTATGAGAAAAGAAACAGACAGAGAACTTGAAATCTTTATGAAAAATGTGTCGTTGCTGCGGAAAAATAACGGATTAACAAAGAAAGAAATGGCAAAAATCATCGGCATCAGCACAGCGACACTTAATAAAATTGAAGGCGGTGATTTTCCACCGAGGCTTTCGGCAAATGTACTTATAAGAATTTATCATAAATTTGGCATTTTCCCAAGCAAGCTGTTAAGCAAAATAATTGAATAATGAAAAACGATTCGGGTATCGTCCTCTACAGTATATATAATAAATATATATATTATCTATAATTGTGTATTGAAATAATTTGTAAATAATGATATAATAAATTCAGAAAAAGGCTACCACAAACGGCCGGCGGTTTGTCCTCCTATTTAAAGGAGGGCTCTTTTCCCTCCTGAGAGGAGGGTGATGCATATGATTACATACGAGTCCTTATTTTTATTTGGTTCTCTCATTGTTTCTCTTATCGCATTAATTGTTAATATAACAAAAAAGAAATAACCGCCCTCTTCCCAAAGACGCGGTTATTTCTTAACTAACTTTTTGGACAAACCGTCTGCCGGTAGTCTTTTTCTACTATTATTTTATAGCTATTTGTATAAAAAGTCAACAAGTTTTTTTAGATTTTTCAAAAAAAGGAGAGAGCCTCGCTCTCTCCTTTCTTGTTTTTAAGTGTCAGCTTTATAACTGTGAAGAATAATCGTTATCGATTTTGATAACGGCGCAGTATTTGGAATCGACGTTTTTAAGGGCGGCGGAAATTGAGGAAACAAGTTCGTTTCTCTCCCTCTCTCTCATCGAGGCGGGAACAACGATGTCGAAAATCAGGTTTACCCTATTTTCGCCGTCGGTCATTCTAAAATCGTGGATGGAATAGTTTCCGAGTCCGTTTACGATGGAAACGACCATTGCTCTTGTCTCGGAAAGCAGGCTACTATCGGTTGCGATGGGGTCCATGTGGACAACAAGCTCAATTCCAAGCTCGCTCATGCACTTTTGCTCGAGAGCGTCCATTTCCTCGTGGATGGCGGTGATGTCGCCTTTGTCGGAAACCTCGGCGTGAACCGAAGCAAAAACTCGACCGGGACCGTAATCGTGCACGACAAGATCGTGAATTCCGAGCACATCGGGGCTTTGGGTAAGCAAATCCTCAACCTCTTTAACCATTTCCTTGTCGGGCGCACGGCCTAAGAGAATGTCAACGGTGTCCTTAGCGCTTGTAAATCCGACGTACATAATAAGAACCGAAACGATGCAGCCGATGTAACCGTCGATGTTGATTTTGAGGTAAAAGCCGATAACCGACGAGAGAATAACTGCGGCGGTTGTGATAACGTCGTTAAGGCTGTCGGATGCGACGGCTTTAAGTACGTTTGAATCGATTTTCTTACCCATAAAATTATTGTACGACCACATCCAGAACTTAACCAGCACCGAAAGGGCAAGGATAATGAGCAAAATGGGCTTTGCCGAGATGGGCTCGGGGTTTAGAACCTTGTCAAATGAGCCTTGTAGAAGCTCAAAGCCGACGAGCATAATGATAAAGGAAATAATGAGCGAGGATATGTACTCAAATCGTCCGTGACCGAAAGGGTGGTCGGCGTCGGGGCGGCGGGATGAGAGCTTTGCGCCGATAATCGCCATAACCGAGGTTCCCATATCCGAAAGGTTGTTGAAAGCATCGGATGTGATAGCGATAGAGGTCATCGCCGAGCCGATGATGAATTTAACCGCAAAAAGAACAAGGTTGCAAACAATTCCTAAGATTCCGCTTAAAGTGGTGTAGTTTTCTCTAACCTTTTTGTCCTTTACGTTCTCAAAATCGGGAACAAACTTTTTAAGAAGTATTTTTATCATAAAATTCCTCTTTTCTTATGTTAAAAACGGGAGGGGTCAAAGCCCCTCCCCTACAAATTTATGCCGGTGTAAATCTTAGTATGCCTTGCCCCAGTAAACGAGCTTGCTTGCAGGCTTGCCGCAGCAAACGCAGGTTTCGCCGATAGGCTCGCCCTCGAAAGGAATACAACGAGAGGTTACGCCTGCGAGCTCTTTGAGTTTATCCTCGCACTCACGATCGCCGCACCACATAGCACGGATAAATCCGTCCTCAGATTTAGCAGTTTCAACGAACTTCTCTAAAGTTTCGCAGTCAACTGTTCTGTTCTTTCTATTCTCGAGCGCTCTGTTGTAAATAGCGTCACGAACATCAGAAAGTGCCTTCTCGACGGCCTCTTTAACGTTTTCGATATCGACAACAATCTTTTCTCTGTTATCTCTACGAACGATAACGCATTTACCCTCTTCGATATCACGAGGACCGATTTCAACACGGACGGGAACGCCCTTCATTTCGTACTCGGCGAACTTAAATCCGGGAGATTTCTCGCTGTCATCGCAGATTGCGCGAATGCCCTCTAATTTGTCGCAAAGAGCCTTTGCGGCATCTAAAACGCCCTCTTTGTGCTGAGCGATGGGGATAACAACTGCTTGAATGGGAGCGACTGCGGGAGGAAGAACAAGACCATTATCGTCGCCGTGGGTCATAATGATAGCGCCGATAAGGCGGGTTGTGCAGCCCCAAGAGGTCTGGAAGGGGTGAACCTGCTTGTTCTCTTTATCGGTAAACTGAATGTCGAAAGCCTTTGCAAAGCCGTCGCCAAAATAGTG
>JAZRHT010000083.1:0-8120 GCA_045644905.1 Oscillospiraceae bacterium | reverse complement strand
GACATAAAGGCAAAGCCAATTAAAATGGTGCGTCCATATTTGAGCTTCATAAAATTCCTCCGATTTACTTTCTATTATTCAGTTTTGCTTGCGTACGATAGTATATTCATCGCCAAAACGAAAAAACGGACAATCCCTGCGCGTGTGCAGCAGAAAGCCCGCCATTTCATCTTCATCTAAATCCATGGCGCACTCGTAGGTGTCACTTTCGCTATCGTAAGTGTAATTTACGCACATTTCGCACATACTCTGTGCGCCTTTTGATTTTTTCATATTATCTGCCTCTTAAAAAATCCAGAAACTTTTGAAATCTGCTTTTTCTCGGGCCCCATTTTGAGCCCACCGATTTATGCAGTCTTCGGTTTACCACAACCGGTTCTAAGCGAATTGGTTTTTGCCTTTGTTTCTGTCTAATTCTGCCGCTTTCGCCGCTACGTGCGACTCGCGGCCGCTCAAAAAAATTCGTGGGTGTTGTCAGCGTCGGTACTTTTATCCGCCGCCTCGAATTTTTCCTCGTTTGCAGGCTCAACCTTGATTTCAGGCTTTGCGATATCTGAAACGGCTTCCGACATACTCTTGAGATTTAATTCGACAGTTTTAATTCTGTTTTCGCAAACTCTATTCATATCCGCAAGATTTCTCTTAAGGTTGTCAATTTCCATATTTGCGCCAGCAACCTCGCGAAGGATGTCCCCGACAGTTTTCTCGGTGTTTTTACGGATTTCCTCTGCCTCGTTCTTTGCCTTGGCTACGATATCCTCAGCCATTTGCTTGGCTTCCATAATTGTTTTGCCAACGTCCTTTGCAATCTCGGCATATTTAGCGCATTTTTCGGCATAGTCCTCGTTTTCACGGATAAGCTTACTTATCTGCTCGTTTTTAATGTTGAATTCGCGTTCATTATCAAGAAGCATACGACGTTTCTCGTTATTTTCCTCATAAAGACGGCTCTTAGAAATATTTGCATCGGCAAGCTCCGCCTTTAATTTCTGAACCTGCTCCTCTAAAGCCTCTTTTTCGGTTTTAAGGCTATCCCTCTCAGAAACAAGAGCGGAGTTAGCAGCCTCAAGATTAGAAATCTGCTCGCTCGTTTCCTTTTCAATTTTTTCCTTTTCACTATTTAGTGCATAGATATAGTCGATAACATCCGCTTTGTGAAAACCAAGTGCCTGTTTTCTGAAATTCTCCACTATTTTCTCTCCCTTATATTTTACTGGGGTATCCATGTCGATTTAAAGCGTTTTTTCGCATATTTTTTTCATTGTACCATATTTTTTTAGAAAAGACAATAGAAAACTTAATCAAAAACAAAAGGGCGGACTCGCAAGAGTTCGCCCTTTAGCTTTTTTAAGCGAGAGACGCAGGGAGAGCTTTCTCAACCTGACGTGGAAGCGTTTTGTGAAGTGCCGAGAGCATTGCTTCATCGGGGGTAAATACCAAAAGTGTGCGACGGGCGCTCGGATGTGAGAGAGTTATGTAAAAATTCTCGTGTCCCTCAACGTTTTTCTCTGCGTGAATGACAGTTTCAAATGCTCTGCCTTCAAACTGTCCCTTAGTATATCTTCCTGCCGCTTCAACAGTTTTAAGCTCTATGCTCAAAAGACGTGTGCGCTTTTTCTGAGCAACAATTTCGTCAATATCAAGTGTGTCGTTGACTATGATGTACTCATATTCGAGCTGCATCTTTTTAAGAGTGCGCCAAACGAGGAAAATGATAACTGCGTAGGCAATGAGGGAAACCGTGACAACGCCGCCGATTTTAAACACAAACATCGCAATCATGGGAATTACAAGAATGAAAATAACCGAGCAAATTAAAAGGGCCGCAAATAAAAGTTTGATTTTTTTGCGCTCTTGTTTATTGAATTTTCTTTTGACAAGTGTCTCGCTGAAAACGTCCATAGTAAGTCTCCTTTTTTGTTCTAAAATGAGTATAGCACACCTTTTTCAAAAAAACAATTAAAAAACTGTAAACGCATATTTTTTTATTTGCCGCCCACACTATCTGTGGAGGTGAAAGATATGAATAACACACCCAACAAGTCTATTCACTGCACAGTACAGCAGTGTCAGTACAACTGCGAGGGCGAAAACTACTGCACCCTCGATCAGGTTAAAATCGGAACACACGAGGCAAAGCCTACAGTTCCCCAGTGCGTTGACTGCAACTCCTTCAAAGCAAAACAGCAGTAAGTGAAAAAACAGCCGAAAATTTCGGCTGTTTTTTCTTTGTATTTCAAAAAAGTACTGCAAGTTTTTTCTAAAACTTCCCAAAAGCTTCCTAAAAAATCCAAAACCGCCATCCACGATTTGACATAAGAGAATCAGGACACAGGGTATAATAATCTTCCAAACAAAAAAGGAAGGACGTTAAAAAATGAAACAGGGCGCTGACACCATCAATGAAAAGTCGGGACTTTTTTCAAGAATTTCAAAAGAGGGGCAAGCCGAGATAATCAAGGGAAGCATTGCTCTGATTTCAGGAGCAATTTACTCGGGCGCTTCACTTACAAGTGGCATTTCGCCCTTCGGAGTGTCGATAGTAGCGGCGCTTTCGGGAAAACACTCGTTTTTGGCCCTTCTTGGAGCAGTTTTCGGATATTTTGCGCAGGGACTAAGCGGCGGATTTATAAAATATGTTGCCGCGCTGCTTGTAGTGTCAGCGCTAAAATGGGCGTTTGCGGCATTTTTCGAAAAGGAAAAAAGGTGGGCGATATCGGTTACTGCGGCATCTGTAAATCTGCTTGTAGGCGCCGTGTGGCTATTTACCTTTGAGGCAACCGTTTACGACATTCTTCTCCTTTTGTCCGAGAGTATTATCTGCGGCGGCGCAGTTTATTTCATCTCTAATACGCTAAAGGCAATGCAAAATGGCGGCTCTCTTGAAACGGGCGAAAACGTAGTATGCCTTTCGCTTACCGCCGCGCTTTTTATAATCGCACTTTCCGACGTAATCGTCGGCTTTATCTCGATAGGACATATTATTGCGGCGTTGTGCGTTTTGTCACTCTCATATTCCTTAAAAACACTTGGCGGCGCTTGTGCGGGGCTATCTCTCGGCGCAGTGCTCTCCATAAAAACGGGCGACGGCGGTTTTATGATAATGGCCCTCGGAGTTGGCGGAATGTTATCGGGACTTTTTTCGCAGATATCCCGCTATGCAGTTGCGCTCCTTTTTATGCTCTGCACACTGCTCTCGATAACAACTCTCGGCGCACAAACCGAGGATTTATATTTCCTATATGAATGTATTATCGCAAGCATTGTTTTTATTATGGCACCCGAGCGGTTTTTTAAGCTTATAACATATTATTTCCCAACCTTTTCACCCGCAGGGGAATACTATCCAAACAAATATTTGTCATCAAGACTCGAGTTTGTGTCAAAGGCTTTGTGCGAAACCTCACAGTCACTTTCCGAAATGTCCGAAAGATTAAATCACAAAATTTCCGATGATTTGGGAGGCGTTTTTTCCTCGGCGGCGGATAGAGTTTGCCGAAGATGTGCGATGAAGCTTTCCTGCTGGGATAGTAGCTACAATGACACAATGGACAGCTTTAACCACATGGTGCCGCATCTGAAACGAAGCGGCAGAATTGAGCCCGAGGCTGTGCCTGATTATTTAAGGCATCGCTGCGCCCGTCTTTCCTCGCTTGTTTCCGAGATAAATGCCGCATATCATCAAAGCCTTAAAAGAACCCAAGCTGCAGAAAGAGGCAAACAGCTTAAAGAGGTGGTAACTGCGCAGTTTGGCGGAATATCCAAAATTCTCTGCGAAATGTCGCAGGAACTTTCTCTTACTACGTGTGACAAGGATATTGAAAACAAGATCGTCTCCGAACTCGCTCGAGATAAAATTGACGCTATTAACGTTTCCTGCCCTACCGACAAATTCGGCAGAAAAACGGTTGAATTTTACTGCCTCCCCGATCAAATCGAGGAAGCAGACAAGCAGATTTTAGAGGAAAGCATTTCAGACATCTGCGGCTCTCAAATGACCTTAAATTCACCTCTTAAAACGGAAAATCTTATGCGGCTTACCTTTTCTGAGGCAACGCCCTTTGCACTAAAAACCGCCTGCTTTCAGAAAAAAGCAAACGGCGAGGAAATATGCGGCGACAGTTTTGAACAAATCACCCTACACGGCGGTTTTTCTGCCCTTGTACTCAGTGACGGAATGGGTCACGGAAAGAGTGCGGCTATTGACAGCAAAATGACGGTAGGGCTTGCTTCAAAATTTTTAGGGCTTGGCTTTTCTCTTGAAAACTGCGTTTCGCTTGTAAATTCCGCCCTGATGCTAAAATCCGACGAGGAAACCCTATCCACCCTCGACGTTGCGATTTTCGACCTTTGCAGTGGCAGTGTTTCTATAAAGAAGGCGGGCGCCGCCCCGAGCTTTATAAGAAGGGGAAGGCGCATCTCAAAGGTTGAAATGGGCTCGCTTCCGTTAGGTATTTTAGGTAAAACCTCGGTGCGCAGTATGGATATGCGCCTTTCAAAAGGTGACACTGTAATTCTCTGCTCGGACGGACTTTGCGCCCTTTCCGACACGGAAATTGAAAAAATTATGAAGGACAATGCCGAAAAGCCCATAGAGCAGCTTTGTTCGATTTTAGGAAAAAGCGCGGCAGAGAGCGGCGGTAAGGCATCGGGCGATGACATAACGGTTATAGCGGCGCAAATAGTGTAAAACAAAAGCAAATTGCTTGACTTTATGCTTTTGTGCATTGTATAATAAGAGCAGAGTACAAAAGCATAAGGAGAGTGTATTATTTTGGCTAAAAAATTTATGGACAAGGATTTTCTGCTCGAAACCAAAACCGCGAAAAAGCTTTACTTTGATTTTGCAGCGAATATGCCTATCATCGACTATCACTGCCACATCAATCCTGCTGAGGTTGCTCAGAACAGACAGTTTGACAACATCACTCAGGCTTGGCTTGGCGGAGACCATTATAAATGGAGACTTATCCGTTCAAACGGAACTCCTGAAGAGGAAATCACCGGCTCTGCCGATGACAGAACTAAATTCCAGAGATTTGCAGAGGCTCTTCCCCTCGCAATCGGCAATCCCATGTATCACTGGACTCATTTAGAGCTTCAGCGCTATTTTGACTTCTACAAGCCCCTTTCTGCAAAGACCGCAGACGAGGCTTGGGAAATTTGTAATGCTAAGCTTCAGAGCGAGGATATGAAGGTTCGCAACATCATCGAGAATTCTAACGTTAAGGTTATCGGCACAACCGACGACCCCTGCGACAGCTTAGAGTGGCACAAGCAGCTTATGAATGAAGAAGGCTTTGACTGTAAGGTTGTTCCTTCTTTCCGCCCTGACAAAATGGTTAACATTGACAAGGCCGGATTTGTAGAGTACATTCAGAAGCTTTCCGAGGTTGCAGGCAAGAATATCGAAAACCTCGCTGACCTTCTTTCCGAAACCGAGAAGAGAATCGACCTCTTCCACGAGTGCGGATGCCGTGCCGCTGACCATGGTCTTGACTATGCAATGTGCGTCCCCACAACCCTAAAGGAAGCCGACGAAATCTTTAAAATGGCTCTCTCGGGCAAGGCAGTAACTGTTGAGCAGGCAGAAAAGTATAAGACTATGCTTCTCTTGTTCTTTGGAACTCAGTATGTCCGTCGCGGTTGGGTTATGCAGATTCACTATAACGTTTACAGAAATACCAACACAAAGATGTTTGAGAAACTCGGCCCCGATACCGGCTTTGACACCATCTCGGCAAAAGAATGCTCTCAGGGTCTCATCTCGCTTCTCAATATGCTCAATAGCGCAGATGCACTTCCCAAGACCATTATTTATTCTCTTAATCCTTCCGACAACGAGTTTATTGGCTCGGCAATCGGCGCTTTCCAGGGTACAGAGGCAGCAGGCAAGATTCAGCACGGCTCCGCTTGGTGGTTTAACGACACCAAGACAGGCATGCAGCAGCAGCTCACCTCACTTGCAAACCTCTCCATTCTCGGAAACTTTGTCGGAATGCTTACAGACTCCCGTTCCTTCCTTTCCTACACACGTCACGAATATTTCCGCAGAATTCTCTGCAACCTCGTTGGCGGTTGGGTAGAAAACGGCGAGTATCCCAACGATCCCGCTCTCCTCGAGAGAATAGTCAAAGGAATCTGCTTTGATAATGCAAACGCATACTTTGGCTTTAACGTAAAATAAAAAAATAAGGCGCCCTCAATTGAGGGCGGCTTTTATTTTTGGCTTTTAGCTACGCTTGTTCTCTGAAAATGAAAAGCTTACTAAAAACGTAATTTAAAATTATAACTGCAACAGTGACAATAATTTTAGCCACCGCACCTTCGATTCCAAAAATGGTCATTCCAAGTCCTAACGATACTAAAAGCGGAACGCCTGCCATTTCCAAAACCCCCGTTAAAATACGGGCGGAGAGAAACTTTGTAAATTCGGGAAATGCAACCGAGAAGGAAAAGCTTTTGCTTTTGAAAACGAATAGTTTGTTTGTTACAAAAGCAAATGCGACGGCACAAATCCATGAAAGGATATTGGCAAGTGTTATGCTTATTGAAAAAGTCATTTCAAAAAGCGAAACGGCAGCATTTTCGCCTAAAACGGCGCTGAAAACTATGACAAAAAGCGAATAGGTTACAAAGCTTACCACCGTTGTCATAGCGCCCCAAAATAGATAATCTATAATCTCTCTGTGCTTTAAATAAAGTTCTTTTATCTTTTTCATAGCTTACATACTCTCGGGAACAGAAATTCCGAACATTGTTAAAACGTTCTTAATAACAGTTTTAACCGATAGGCAGAGTGCTATTCTTGCCTGCATAAGAGGCTCGTTTTCGGGGAGCTTTACTCGGTTTGCGTTATAGAATTTGTGGAACTTGGTTGCAAGGTCGATTACGTATCTTGTAATTCTTGCAGGGTCGTATGCCTTAGCCGAAATGACAATCTCCTCAGGAAGCTTTGCTACGTGGGAGATAAGCTCCTTTTCCTCCTCGGAATTGAGAAGGCAAAGCTCTTCTCTCGAAGCTTCTCTTAGCTTAATTCCGTCAGCCTCGAGCGATTTTAAAATGGAGCAAATTCTTGCATGGGCATACTGAACGTAGTAAACGGGGTTCTGAGAGTTCTGCGAAACTGCTAAGTCAAGGTCAAAGTCAAGGTGCGATGCGGGCTCTCTTAAATTAAAGAAAAGTCTTGCGGCATCAACATCTACCTCATTGAGAAGGTCTGAGAGTGTGATGGATTTGCCGGTTCTCTTACTTACTCTGACAACCTCGCCGTCACGCATAAGCTTAACAAGCTGCATAAGAACGATGTCGAGCTTGTCGCCATCAAGACCCACAGCGTCCATAGCTCCGCAAAGACGGGCAACGTGGCCGTGATGGTCGGCGCCCCAAACGTTGATAACTCTGTTAAAGCCACGCTGTGCAAATTTATTGTAGTGATAAGCTATATCAGCGGCAAAATAGGTGGGATTTCCGTTTGCTCGGATAAGAACCTCGTCCTTAAGTTCGAGCTTTTCGATTTCCGAGTCATTCTTGCCCTGTGCTCTGTATTTTTCCGCCATAAACTCAGAATTTTTATACCAAAGGGCGCCCTCTTTTTCGTAGGTAAGACCCTTCTCTGTTAAAATTCCGATTACTTCCTTAACTAAGCCGCTCTTGTGAAGCTCGCTTTCGTGGAACCATACGTCATAATAAATGCGGTACTTTTCAAGGTCACTTTTAAGGGCGGCGATATTCTTAGGAAGCGCAAACTCAACGAGTGCACGTCTTCTTTCGCTCTGCTCGGCATTTACGAATTTATCGCCATATTCATTTGCGAATTCGACGGCTCTATCCTTGATATCTGCGCCGTGATAAGCATCCTCGGGAAGCTCAACAGCATCCTCGCCGAGATAATGCTGCATATAGCGGACATCGAGAGAAAGAGCAAATTTATCAATCTGATTTCCTGCATCGTTGATATAAAACTCACGAGTTACATCGTGACCAGACCAGTCCAAAACTGCGGCAAGGCAGTCACCGAGTGCGCCGCCACGTGCGTTACCGATATGCATAGGGCCTGTGGGGTTTGCCGAAACGAACTCGACCATAACCTTTTCGCCCTTGCCGAAATCGGTGCGTCC
>JAZRHT010000082.1:0-2212 GCA_045644905.1 Oscillospiraceae bacterium | reverse complement strand
GCAGAAGAATTCAAGCTCCATCTGCTCAAACTCACGGATACGGAAGATAAAGTTTCCGGGAGTAATCTCGTTTCTAAAGGATTTACCAATCTGTGCAACACCGAAAGGAACCTTTTTACGAGTTGTTCTCTGAATGTTTTTAAAGTTAACAAAAATGCCCTGTGCGGTTTCGGGGCGAAGGTAAATTGTGGAGGAATTATCCTCAGTAACGCCCTGGAAGGTTTTGAACATAAGGTTAAACTTGCGGATGTCGGTAAAATCACACTTGCCGCAGGAGGGGCAGGCGATGTTATTGTCGCGTATGTAAGCGGCCATCTCGTCGTCCGACCAACCTGCAGGATTTATGTCGAGGTTGTTCTCAGCGGCATAGTCCTCAATGAGCTTGTCAGCTCTGTGACGGGTTTTGCAAGCCTTGCAGTCCATAAGAGGATCGGAGAAGCCGCCAAGGTGACCCGAAGCAACCCATGTCTCGGGATTCATTAAGATTGCGCTGTCGAGACCTACGTTGTAGGGGCTTTCCTGAACGAACTTTTTCCACCATGCGCGCTTAATGTTGTTTTTAAGCTCAACGCCTAAGGGGCCGAAGTCCCAGGAGTTTGCAAGTCCGCCGTAGATTTCGCTGCCGGGATAAACAAATCCGCGACCTTTACAAAGCGCTACGATACTTTCCATTGTCTTTTTTGAATTGTCCATGTTTTTATACCTCTTTTTATAAATTACTTTGTGTTGGTGGCTGCACGGCGAAGCGCCGCAACCTCGGCCTTTGTAAGCTCTCTCCACTCTCCAGGCTGGAGCATTCCAAGCTTGAGAGGGCCTATTGCGGTGCGTTTAAGCCTTTTAACGTTAAGACCAACCGCCTCGCACATTTTTCTAATCTGTCTGTTTCTGCCCTCGCGGATTGTCATTTCCATAACTGTGCGCTCGGGTGAAGCGGAAACAACGTTTATGATTGCAGGAGCGGTCATTCGCCCGTCTATCACAACGCCCGAGGAAAGCTCACTGGCAACCTCGTCTGAAACGGCGCCGTCCACAGTAACACGATAGCGCTTTGAAATGTGAAATTTCGGGTGCATGAGCATATTTGCAAAGTCTCCGTCGTCGGTTAAAAGGATAAGTCCCTCTGAAACCTTGTCGAGTCTGCCGATGGGATAAACTCGCACGCCGAGTTCGGAAACTAAGTCCGAAACTGTTCTTCTGCCCATTTCGTCGCTCATTGTGGTAACGTAGCCACGGGGCTTGTGAAGAGCGATGTAGTGCTTTTCTCTCTTTCTCTGAAAATAGATGGGCTCGCCGTCAACAGTAATGCGGCACTGATGAGGGTCAACCTGCTGTCCGATGTGTGCAGGGTGTCCGTCAACCTTAACGGCTCCGGCACGGATAAGCTCCTCGGCTTTTCTGCGAGAGCAGATTCCTGCTTCGGACAAAATCTTTTGCAGTCTTTCTTTTGCCATATTTTTTCCTCCAAACGGCGCCTCGCGGCGCGGTTATTTAAAAAGGCTTTTCAGCCAATCTAACAATTTTTCAAATGGGTTTTTCTTTGCCTCTGCGCTCTTTTCATATAGATGATGCGCAGATTTTGCGGCGATTAAATCGGTCTTACTTAAAACCGCATCGCCGACACAGTAACTTGCCGACCCCACTATCTGCCCCTTGTAAACGGGAGCATACTCAAAGGGGTAAAGCTCGGTTTTAACAGTAACCTTTTCGCCGCTTCTAAGGTAAAGCGCGGGCTTTTCCTCTGCAGGTTTAAGAGGTATGCTATTATATTCAGAATTCACAATAGGCAAATCGGGAATTTTAAAATCGGGAGCGGGAAACTCTTTGTAGAGCGAAAATCCATATTCGTATAAGTTTTTGTGGTCTCGCCAGTCGTTCGGGGCAGAAAGCGTTACGCAAACGAGTGTCCGACCATTTCTTTTAACCGCCGAAACAAGACAACGCCCTGCTTTTTTGGTAAACCCCGTTTTAATTCCGATGCAGCCCCCAACCTCGCGCACGAGGCGGTTGTGATTAGAGAAAGTCCGAGTAACCTCGGGCTCTCCATACCGCACAGTGTACTTAGATTTGCCCGAAATTTCGACAAATTCCGAGTTTTTTATAGCGTGCGCGCCAAGTTGCGCCATATCGTAAGCCGTCGAGTACTGTTTTTCATGCTGCAGCCCCGACGGAGTTACGAAATTAGTATTTTTCATACCAATCTCGGCGGCCTTTT
>JAZRHT010000081.1:0-3069 GCA_045644905.1 Oscillospiraceae bacterium | reverse complement strand
GATTTGCATTCAAGGATGGCAAGCCTGTTTCCAAGCTTAAGGTTTATAACTATCGTGATGCTCTCTTTGTGGCTATCTGCGATAAATTCTATGAGGATCCCACACTCGTAACTTACGGCGAAGACGTTCGTGACTGGGGCGGCGCATTCGCAGTTTACAGAGGTCTTACCGAGGCTCTGCCTTATTCAAGACTCTTTAACTCCCCCATCGCAGAGTCGGCAATCGTTGGTTCTGCAGTTGGCTACGCAATGAGCGGCGGTCGTGTTATCGTTGAGCTTATGTATGCTGACTTTATCGGCTGCGCTGGAGACGAAATCTTCAACCAGCTCGCAAAATGGCAGTCCATGAGCGCAGGCATCCTCAAAATGCCCGTTGTTCTTCGTGTTTCGGTTGGTTCTAAGTATGGCGCACAGCACTCTCAGGACTGGACCTCGCTTACCGCTCACATCCCCGGACTTAAAGTTGTATTCCCTGCAACTCCTTGGGAAGCAAAGGGACTTATGGCTTCTGCTCTTAACGGAACCGACCCCGTTGTCTTCTTCGAGAGCCAGAGACTTTATGATATCGGCGAGCAGTTCCACGAGGGCGGCGTTCCCAAAGAGAGCTATGAGATTGAGATTGGCGACACTAACCTTGTAAAGCAGGGCAGCGACATCACAATCCTCACAATCGGCGCAACTCTTTACAGAGCTATGGATGCCGCAAAGCAGCTTGAGGAGAAATATGGCGTTTCTGCTGAGGTTATCAACCTCCACAGCATCTGCCCCTTAAACTACGATAAGATTTTAGAGTCCGTTAAGAAGACCGGTAAGGTTGTTCTTGCTTCCGATGCTTGCGTAAGAGGCAGCTTCCTTAACGACGTTGCAAGAAACATCACCGAGCTTGCATTCGATTATCTCGATGCACCTCCCGTTGTTGTTGGCGCACAGAACTGGATCACACCTCCCTTCGAGTTTGACCAGTACTTCTTCCCCCAGGATTCCTGGATTCTCGACGCTATCAACGAAAAGATTATGCCTCTTAAGGGTCATGTTCCTACAACTAACTGCACTCCCGTAGAGCAGCTTAGAAAAGCTAAGATGGGCGTATAATTAAACATAACAAAAACAGACGTGCCACAAGGCACGGCTGTTTTTTATTTTCTCAAAAGGTCTATAAAATCCTTAACATTGCCATAGTAATCCTGCTTTTTGTAGTAAACATAGATTGTGATTTTCTCGCTGAAATCCCGTATATCGAGATATTTCATTGATGGTGAAAGAAAGCTCGTATCTGTCGCTAATGTAACGCCAAGTCCCGCGTCGTTTTTTATGCATTTGTCATAGCATTGATAGTCGTTACATTCTATTTTGAGTTCGGGCGTAAAGCCCATTCTCTCGCAAGCTTTTTTAAAAATCTGATACCCATTTTTATTTTCGCCCGTTGTAACAAAAGGAAGCCCTTTAAGGTGCTTTAATGAAAGCGGTCTGTCGCATAGGGGATTTTGTGCCGACGCAACAAGCTTTATATTGTATTGCGATAGCATAAAGCATTCATAATCGGAGTCGAAATCGCCTTTGTCCTGAATGATTATCTGGTATTTTTCGTAATTCGTCTCTTCAAAATCAAGGTCCACTTTAAAAGAAGGTTGCGGACGCTTGGAATTAAAATCTATAATTCTGTCAATTATTTTTCCTCGGTTGGCCTTGGCAAGTATGTTAATCTGCCTGTTATCGTCATTTTGACTGTTAAGATTTGCGGTAGCCTCCTCAAGCTCAGAAAGAATGAGATTGGCAGTTTTAAAAAACTGCCGCCCTTTTTCGTTTAAAACTATTCGGTTGCTACTTCTGTCAAAAAGGCTGGCGCCGAGCTCGTCCTCGAGCCTTTTTATAGTTGCCGACACCGACGAGGGCGGCACTAAAAATTTCTGCGCAGTTTTTGTAACACTTTCGCTTTTGGCAGTTTCATAAAAATATTTAAGCTGTAATACATCCATTTTGTTAAGCCTTTCGTATAAACACTTTTGCTGTATTTATATTTTACCATATATATTTGTATAATGCAAGCGTATAATATTGTGTGTTTTACATTTGTGACTCCAACTGTTAAAATTAAATTGTGCAGAGCACGAAAATGTAAAAAAAGGTGATGCAAATGAAAAGCGCATTAAAGCTCTTATCCCTTATTTTAACCGCAAGTATTCTATTTACAACTCTTAGCGCCTGCAGTGGCGGCGGGAAAACTAACACAGAGAGCGGAGAAAATATGGGTGGTGGACAGATAACAAATTCTGAAATCTCGCAGGATGGCGAAAATCAGACAGATAACACAGATTCGCAGGGTGGCGAAAGCTCGCAGGGCGGCGGACAGACTATCGTTCGTCCCGATAAAAAGCCGAGCGGCAATACTTTGGATAATACCTCCGATAACACCACTTCAAGCGACAAGAATCAAAACAATTCGCAGAGCGGCGGCTCAAATAACAATAATAATAACAATAATAACAATAATAACAATAATAACAATAATAACGGTAACACAAGCTCACAAGCTCCGAGCGGAACTACCGAAGTAACCTTTGAGCCCATTAACTTAGAGGGAATGACAGAGGTTCAGAAGGCGCTTGTCGTAACTGCCGAAAGCTATTTTTTAAGAGGCGCTCGCGGACAGTATGACGACACCCGAGTTTGGACGACAAAATACAGAGATCTTTGGCGCTGGCAATCAAGTTTTCGTCATCCTGAGGATTACACCTTGCAGAATGTAGGTTACAGCAATTGCTCGGGCTTTGCGCTTGATGTATATTGGAGTGCGCTCAATATGGATACAAGCCGTTTTTCAGGCGGCATTTTCGCAAATGCAACCGATGAGGAAAAAATTATTGCGCGTTACCCCTCTTCCAGTTCGACAGATGCGGATATAGAAAAGTATAAAAGGGAATACAAAGAGGCTCTCCAACCGGGAGACCTGATTGTTTATCGCTATGCTGACAACACCAATGGACACATTATGCTTTATGTTGGTGACAACAAGATGATTCACTGCACCGGCAACAGCTACGCCTGGACGGATAAAACCGAAAAATACGAG
>JAZRHT010000080.1:0-4543 GCA_045644905.1 Oscillospiraceae bacterium | reverse complement strand
AACGCCGATAACCTGAACATCGGAAACCTTGGGATTGGTGTAAATAAACTCCTCAATCTCCTTGGGATAAATGTTCTCACCGCCACGGATGATCATATCTTTAAGTCTTCCGGTTATGCGATAGGTTCCGTCGGGAGCACGGCAGGCAAGGTCACCTGTGTGCAGCCATCCATCCTTATCGATGGCAGAGGCGGTTGCGGCGGGCATTTTGTAATAGCCCTTCATAATGTTATAGCCGCGAGCGACAAACTCACCGTCAACTCCGTCGGGGCAATCCTCGCCCGTTTCGGGGTCGATTATCTTACATTCAACATTTGCAAAAGCGCTACCGACGGTTTCGGTGCGAACCTCTAATGAATCATAGTAACTGCTCATGGTACAGCCGGGGCTTGCCTCGGTCTGACCGTAAACAGAAACTATCTCCTTCATATTCATAACCTCAGTTGCCTTTTTCATAAGGTCGGCAGGGCAGTTTGCGCCAGCCATAATACCTGTTCTGATATATGAAAAATCGGTTTTTGCAAAGTCGGGGTGCTCCATCATTGCGATAAACATTGTAGGAACGCCGTTAAAGGTTGTGATATGCTCGTTGTGAACGCAAGCGAGCGCAGGCTTGGGCGAAAAGTAAGGCAGAGGATACATTGTTGTTCCGTGGGTCATTGAAGCGGTCATGGAAAGAACCATTCCGAAGCAATGGAACATAGGAACCTGAATCATCATTCTATCGGCGGTTGAAAGATCCATATGGTCGCCGATGTATTTGCCGTTGTTGACAACGTTATAGTGAGTCAGCATAACGCCCTTGGGGAAGCCTGTTGTTCCCGAAGTATATTGCATATTGCAAACGTCGTCCTTATTAACGTTGGCCGCCATTCTATAAACTTCCTCAACAGAAACCTCGCTTGCACGCTCTAAGGCCTCACCCCAGGTCATACAGCCTTTCTGCTTAAAGCCGACTGTGATGACATTTCTTAAAAAGGGCAGGCGAGCGCTATGAAGCGGCTTGCGGCTTTCCTTATTTTCGAGTTCAGGGCAGAGCTCGGCGATAATTTTGCCATAGTGAGTGTCCTTTGCGCCCTCGGTTAAAATGAGGGTGTGGGTGTCGGACTGACGGAGCAGATATTCTGCCTCGTGAATTTTATAAGCGGTGTTAACAGTTACCAAAACTGCGCCGATTTTAACGGTTGCCCAGAAAGCGATGTACCACTGGGGAACGTTGGAAGCCCAAACGGCAACCTTAGAGCCTGCCTTAACGCCCATCGAAATGAGGGAACGGGCAAAGGTGTCAACGTCGTCACGGAACTCACTATATGTGCGGGTATAATCAAGGGTTGTGTACTTAAAGGCGTACTGGTCGGGGAATTCCTCAACCATTCTATCAAGAACTTCCGAGAAGGTAAGGTCAATTATCTTGTCCTTTTCCCAGATAAATTTGCCTGTGTGTGCACGGTTGTAATACAGTTGTTTCTCGTTGCGAGACACGGCCTTAAACTGCTTCATGAAGTTGACAAACTGCGAGAAGATAATTTCCATATCGTCGATTTCCTCGCACCAAGCGGGGTCCCAAACGAGAGAGATAAATCCATCGTAGTTTACAGAGCGAAGGGCGAGCATCAAATCGGAAATAGGAAGTGCTCCCTCGCCTGCGAGGCAGTACTGCTTGCCGTTTTCGGCCATTTCGGCATCGTTAAAATGCACGTGACGAACGTAAGCGCCGAGGTTTTTAATAACAGCCTCGGGCTCTTCGCCGCACTCAAAATAGGCGGCAGAGAAATTCCAGAGTGCGCCTAAATTATCGCTTGCAAAGCGGTCGAGCATTGCGCAGAGAGTTTTTGTGTTTGCAAAAACTCCCGAGGTTTCGAGAACTAAGGTAATTCCCTTTTCCTCTGCCTTGGAAATAACCTTTGTAAGCAGGTTGTAAACAGTCTCACAGGCTTTTTCGCCGTCCTCTTTAGGCAGTGCTCTCAGACGGATGTTGGGGATATGCAGATTTTCCGCAATTTCGAGGCACTTTTCAATTTCCGAAATAGTCTTTTCTGATTCAGCTTCATCTGCGATGTCGCAAATTGTGTCTATACAAGGAATGGAAAGCTTTTTCTCATAAAGTCTTCTGAGGGTTGCGGCGGCGGTGTAATCGTGAAATGCGCCGTCACGCTCGGTAAAAAGTCTGTTATAAATATTGTGAAGTTCAATTCCCTTAAAGCCTAAATCCTCTGCGATGTCGCAAAACTCAGAGAACGAATTATTATGCCATCCCTTTGTTGAAAAGGAAAGTTTCATTTTTATGCCTCCTCGTAAACAATCTTGTTAACGGCATTGAGATAAGCTCTAATAGATGCGCCGATAATGTCGGTTGAAATTCCGTTTCCGCTGTAAACCTTACCGCCTGCACGAAGCTTAACGAGCGCAGAGCCCATAGCCTCCCTGCCTTCGGTTACCGACTGAATCTGGAAATCATCAAGTTCATAATGATGACCGATTATCTGGTCGATAGCTAAAAATGCGGCGTCGATAGGACCATCTCCGAGCGAGAAGCCTTTTACTTCATTGCCATTTTTATTTAAGGTTATCTGTGCGGTTGCAGAAATGATATTTCCGTTATTGATAACGTAGCTAACGAGCTTATATGTTGCAGGCACTTGGAGTGCAACGCTCGCAACGATAGCATCGAGCTCTTTTGCGCCAACGGTTTTCTTCTCGGCAACTCTTAAAAATTCCTCGTAAACTCTTGCCTTGTCCTCGGCCGAGAGGTCATAGCCGAGCTTTATGCTTGCGGCGGTAACATCCTCCTGAGTGTCGTTTACGTCTAAGTGAATGCCGAGTTCATCGGTGCTTGCAACAGAGACGACGGATTTTTCCTTTTCGCCTGCGCCTAAAATCCAGTTTATCTGCTTAATGATTCTGTGAAGCTCTGTCTGGCGAACAGCACATTCAAAGCCATAGTTGTTTCCGCAGTTTCTGATCATACCTGCGAAGGTCTCTAAGGGTACACCCTCGCCTCCGACCGAGGTTTTAACTCCGTCTGCCCCCGCTCTTACAGAGAGGATAGCGGTTGCAACGGCAAGTCCGTTTTTATTTTCGCAGGAAACATGTGCGGGGAGAGAGCAGTCTGCGATGTTTTCCTTTATGTATGCGGCAAAATCATCAGGCATCATTTCGTCGGCGCTGTCACAGATAGTGATAGAGGTTGCGCCTGCCTTTTCTGCGGCGGCGATTGCCTCTTTTAAGTAGCCTGCATCGGCACGGGTTGCGTCAACTGCGCAGAACTCAACGTCATTGCATTTCTCTTTTGCAAGATTAACGCACTCTGCGATATATTCAAGCATTTTGGGAGCCTTTTTGCGGCAGGTGTACTCCATTCCAACGGGGGAAATGGGAAGTTCAATTCTGATTCTGCCGTTTTTGGCACTAACGAGCGCAGCGGCGGCATTTTCAATGCTCTCAAAGCTGCTTCCTGCGGCAACCGAGATAACACTCTTTTTAACAAAAGAAGAGATTGTTTTTACGAGCAGAATGTCTGTTTTTGCATTTTCGATTTCAGCAAGCTCGATTGTGTCAACGCAAAGTCTTTCGAGCTGTCTTGCAATCTCGATTTTCTCTTTAAAGGAAAATGCGCCCTCTTTTCTGCAAAGTGTTGTGTCTGCGATTGTAATGCGTTTCATAAATTTTCTTTCCTTTCTCTTTTTGCCGACTCGGACAATAAAAAAGCCCTGAGACCGACATATTCGGTCTCAGGGACGAAATATTTCGCGGTACCACCCTGATTGCTATAAAAATAGCCACTTAGTAAGACTCAAACAAGCCTTCTGCCGAGGTAACGGGGCAAGCCGTAGCCGCTTACTTTGTTTCAGCCGCTCTGCTCCGGAATGAGACTTCCCTACCATTTTCATACCGCACTCACACCGCCGGCGGCTCTCTGAATGAAAGGCTCGATAGGAAATAATTCCATCAACGCATTTACAAATATGCAATTATTATATCACTCGCAGTGGGTGTTGTCAACAGTTTTTTAAGATTTTTGTAGGGGCAGCTCCCCTGCAAAAATTATTCGTTTTGCAATATTCGCAATTTTTATTCACAAAAAAAGACTCGGCATATAGCCGAGTCTTTTATGTTTATTAAAGTTCAATAGTCCAGCCGAAGGTGTCCTCGATTTTGCCCCACTGGATACCGGTTAAGGTATCGTAGAGGTGCTGAGTAACCTCGCCGATTTTTCCTTCCGAAACGGCATACTTTTTGCCCTTATAGCAAAGCTCGCCGATGGGGGAAACAACTGCTGCTGTGCAGCAGCCCCAAGCCTCTTCAAGAGTGCCGTTTTCTAAGGCTGCCTCGAGTTCATCGATGGAGAGAAGTCTTTCGCTAACCTTATGACCCTCGCTCTCTAAGAGCTCGATGATAGATTTTCTTGTGATACCGGGGAGGATTGAGCCGGAGAGCATAGGAGTTACGATTTCGCCGCCAATGTTGAACATAACGTTCATAGCGCCGACTTCCTCGATATACTTTCTCTCAACGCCGTCAAGCCAGAGAACCTGAGAATAGC
>JAZRHT010000079.1:0-13336 GCA_045644905.1 Oscillospiraceae bacterium | reverse complement strand
CAGAGGGATATCCTTGTCGGAAGCAGACATAGCTTCCTGTTTACAGAGGCATATAAGTCACTGAGAACATAGGTTCTGTCTTCTCTTGCTAAGGAAGGCTGCTGCAAAATTATGATAACCAGCCCCCTTGCAGGCGAAGGCAAAAGCACAGTCGCATCACACCTTGCCGCCTCCTTTGCTGAGATGGGAGCAAGCGTTCTGCTTATTGACTGCGACCTGAGAAGAGGCAAGAGTCACCGCCTTTTTGAAATCAAAAGAAGTCCCGGACTTGCTAACGTTCTTGCGGGCTTTTCGGATGTTAACACCGCGGTTTCCAAAACTCAGATAGAGAACCTTTTTGTGCTTCCTGCCGGAGCCGTTCCGCCAAACCCTGCTGAGCTTCTTGCTTCCCCAAGAATGCAGGCGTTAGTTTCTGAATTTGAAAAGTCGTTTGATTATATAGTTCTTGACACTTCGCCCGTAAACGTTGTTTCGGATGCGCTACCCTTAGTTAAGCTTGCTGATGGTGTGCTTGTAGTTGTAAGACAAAACTACACCGATCAGGATGACCTTACGAGAGCTATTGAGAATCTCGAATTTGTCGATGCTAAGATTTTGGGCGTTGTATTAAATGACGTCGAATCAAAAACAGCTATCAAGGATAGAAGATATGGCTACTATAAGGGTGGATATTACATTCCATCAAGAAGAGATTTAGAGGAAAAATAATTAAAAACCGAAGGCTTATTGCCTTCGGTTTTTTTTTATCTTAAAATATTCTTGCCGCAATAAACTGCACCGCTGCTCAAATGCTCCTCAATTCTCAGAAGCCTATTGTATTTGCAAACTCGCTCGCTTCTTGCAGGAGCTCCCGTTTTTATCATTCCTGCGTTTAGCGCAACCGAAAGGTCGGCAATAAAAGGGTCCTCGGTTTCTCCCGAACGATGCGAGATTATCGCGCCGTAGCCGTGTGATTTTGCGCATAAAACTGTTTCTATTGTCTCACTAAGCGTGCCAATTTGATTAGGCTTAATTAAAATTGTATTGGCACAGTTTTGCACAATTCCTTTTAAAAGACGCTTTTTGTTTGTAACAAAAAGATCATCACCGACAATATTTGTGTTGCTTCCGATTTTGCGCGTGAGGCAGGCGGTAGCCGAAAAATCATCTTCGTGAAACGGATCCTCTATTGAGGCGATAGGATATTTGCTTCTTAGGCTTTCCCAAAAAGCACAAAGCTCAGCAGAGGAAAACGCACGCTTGCTTTTGGGCAGAAAATAGCCCTCCACATCGGCATTGTACCAACCTGAGGCAGCGGCATCAAGTGCAATAACAGCATCACTGCCTGACTTGTAGCCTGCTCTTTGTATTGCGTCTAAAATAACTTCAATGGCTTCCTCGTCGCTTTTTAAATCGGGCGCAAAACCTCCTTCGTCACCGATTGCGGTGGTTTTTCCAAGAAGTTTGAGTGTGGTTTGAAGTGCGTGATAAATCTCTGAGCCCATTCTCAGCGCTTCGCTAAAGGTTTCGGCTCCCGTTGGCATAATCATATATTCCTGAATGTCTAAGTTATTGTCTGCGTGAACTCCGCCGTTTAAAATATTCATCATCGGAACGGGCAAAATATGAGCAGAAATTCCTCCTAAATGGCGGTAAAGTGGGATATTTTGCGCCTTTGCCGCCGCTCTTGCACAGGCTAAAGATACCGCTAAAATTGCATTCGCTCCGAGATTTTCTTTATTATCCGTGCCATCTAAAAGGCACATTTTTTGGTCAATTTCAAACTGATTTCTGCAGTCCATTCCCGAAAGAACTCCGCTGATTTTACAGTTTACGTTTTTTACAGCCGTAAGAACTCCGCAGCCTAAATAAACCTCTTTATCCTTGTCACGAAGCTCACGGGCTTCGTAAATTCCGGTGCTTGCTCCAGACGGAACGCAGGCGCGTCCAATCTTTCCTCCCTCTAAATGAACCTCGGCCTCGACCGTTGGAGTGCTGCGTGAATCTAAAATCTGGCGAGCTATAACCTTTTTTATTTTGTATGGATTTGAATACAAAAAAATTCCTCCTTTAAAATTTATTCCTTTCATAGCATATTGTTTGAATGTTTACAAAAACTATTCGGGGAACAAAAAACTTTTAAAAAGGAGGAGAGGCTTGTGAAACAGAAAATTTTTGCAGCGCTTTGCGCACTTTCTCTTTTAACCCTTCTTGCATCCTGCGATATGGGCACAGGAGATACAGGCTCTACAAACAACACCTCGTCGGTAATGAGTGGGAATATTCCCGAGAATAACACCGATGGCGAGTATGATAATACCAGCTCTGACAATAGTAGTAAATCACTCGGCAGCGAGATAAACAGTATGGTTTCTTCGGGTGCCGATGCAATTAACAGTATGGTGAAATAAGGTATGAACAGAATAAAGGTGGCTTTCGTCTTTCTTATTTGTGCAATGCTTACTTTATGTTCCTCTTGCAGTAGCAGAAAGATAGAAAGCCCATCATCTTCATCGCAGTTAAATAAACCGACTCAGACAACTGCGGTAGATACAAGCTGCTTAAGTTCTAAGAAAATTGGCTGGGGTGTCGGCAGTATAGAGCCGGGACAAAGGCCCCACAGCGCAGTTTCCTTTAATGAAAAATATAAAGACCTCGGCGGCAGATTTATAGGCGAAGATAATAAAAAGGTTTATTTAACCTTTGACGAGGGCTATGAAAATGGCTACACCGCCGCCATTTTAGACACTCTTAAAGAGAAAAAGGTATCGGCGGTCTTTTTCGTAACCTACGACTACGTTAGCAAAAATCCCGATCTTGTCTGCCGCATAATAAATGAGGGTCACGTTTTGGGAAATCATAGCTGGTCGCATCCGTCTGTGCCAACCTGCTCAGATGACGGCGCAAAAAATGAAATAATGCGGCTTCATAGCTACGTTTTAGAGAAATTCAACTACAAAATGACCCTTTTCAGATTTCCTATGGGTGAGTTTAGCGAAAAAACTCTCGCCATAGCCAAAAACTGCGGCTATCAGAGTGTTTTCTGGAGCTTTGCCTACGTTGACTGGAAAACCGATAACCAACCCGATAAACAAATAGCTCTAAAAAAGACAACCGAGGGCGCTCATAACGGCGCAATTTACCTTCTTCACGCCGTATCCAAAACCAACACTGAAATTTTAGGCGACTTTATCGACACGGTAAGAAATAAAGGCTACACCTTTTCAAAATACGATCTTTAAAACTAAAAAGCCGCCGCTATATAGCGGCGGTTTTTGTGTTGTAAACCTCTTTGTATAGGGTTTCTTTTACAGTTTTAAATTCGCTCTCGGATAGGCTTTCAGGATAGCTTAAAATATGCATCGGAATGGCCTGGCAGCCCTCCTGCATAGGCGGAAGCAGGTAGGGGAAATGGTTTATCTTAAATCCGTTTCTCGTGTAGAAATCCTGCCTGCGCTGTGCAATTTCGCAGTCGGGCAATTCCGCTTCTAATATAAATGGAAGTTGGCTATTTTGTAGAACCTTTTTAAGAAGCTCTGCACCAAGTCCCTTGTTTCTTAGGTTCTCGCTAACGGCAAAATGGTCACCAAACGTAAAGCCCTCAAGCTCCCAAATCGAAAAAAATGCTACTAATTTTTCACCATCTAAAAGCGCATAAATCCTATACTTCTCAGAGGATTTTATAAGCTCTAAAAATCCCTCTCTTGTTCGCCTTTCCTCTTTGGGAAAGGATGAGGTCATAATGTCATAAAAATCCTCAAAAAGCTCGCTCGATATAGGTTTTTTCAAATCAAAAACTCTAAACTCAAGCTGCGATAAACTATTCATTTTTCTCACCGCGACTAATAAGAAATACCGAGCCTAAAATAAGAATAATTCCCAAAATTGAGAAGATGGTAAGCTGCTCGCCTAACAGCACAACACTGTAAAGTGTTGCGGCAAGCGGCTCGATAATTGAAAGCGCCGAGGCAACCGAGGCCGGCAGATCTCCGAGCGAAAGATTGTAAAGGAAATAGGGGATAACAAAGGTGCAGGCGCCGAAGGCTAAGAATAAAGGCAGAATTTTAAGGGGATCGGCGGCAATAAATCCAACTGCCTCAACGGGATTGCAAACGATTGTAGAAATTGCTGCCATTAAATAAAAGGCGTAAACGGTTGCGGTTAAGGGGTTTGTCCCTCTTATGTACTGGAGCTTTGTGAAAACGCTGTAGGTTCCATAGGAAAGTCCCGAAAGAATGCCAAATCCAAATCCGACTAAGCTAAATTTAAAATCGCCGACAATTCCCGAAACAAGGGCGCATCCGATAAGCATGGCCACAATGGAAACGATCTTGAGTGCTGAAAGCTTTTCCTTCCAATACACAACCGAAAATGCCATAACAAAAACTGGAGCGGTGTACATCAGCGTAACGGCGGTTGAAACCGAGCAGGCCTTCATTGAACTGTAATAGCTTGCGGCGGTAACAAAAAGGGTAAGACCACAGAAAAAGCAAAGCACAAGCTGTGGAAGGTTTATTTTAAAGAGACGTCTGTCATAAATAAGAACGTAAACCGTCATAATAAGCGCCGAGATAACTCCACGCACTGCAGTAAGCTGTACAGAGGAGAATCCAAGGGGCGAAAGAATACTTACAAAAAGTCCTGACGTGCCCCATAAAAGACCGGCAGCAATTATAAAAATAAGTGCTTGATTTTTCATATTTCTCCTCCTTTTTAAACATTAGGTCGCATTTATTGTTCTACTTTTTGCTTTGGTTTGCCTAGTTTTTCTACAATACTTATCCATTGTCCTGTAAAAATCATTTTTATAATATTAGATGATTTTTTGTTTCCTAAAACAATAAGTACAGCAAGAGATGCAGCAATTGCCAAAACAAAATATAACTTTGTATCTAACTGAGGAATGTTGTACTTAACAAATATTTTTACTACTACTCCATGAAGAATGTAAACTGGGAAGGTGTTGGCTCCAATGTTTGAAATTATAGGTATTTTTTTGGATGGTGTAGCAATTAGGAAAAATGCAATCCACAAAACGCTTGCAATTATCATAACAGCACGTGCCTTCCAACCCCACTGTGTATGTATATAAGGAGTGGTAGCGGTCATATCGTTTGGTGCAATTAGTGGACTTTTTATAATGAAAGCCTGAATTGCTGCAAGAATTGCTGCAATTCCAGTGCCCAATATAACTTTTTTATTAGTTTTTAGTGCGCTTAACTTTTGTGTTACAGGAGAAGTGCGGCAATAATATCCAAGCACGAAGAATGGGAGGAAAGCGAAAGAACGGGATGCTGCAAAGAGATAACCCATGCTCTCTTCTACACCGGCAAAAAGGCTTAAACACAAGCTTATTAAAAGAATAGCGAACCTTTTGTTTTTGTTTTCTGTTTGTATAAGGGGTATAATCAGGGTATATATAACCATTGCAAATAGATACCACAAGGTATAATAAGGAATACTAAGCGAGAACTTGGTATGAATATTTCCCATATAATATTTCAAGAAGAAGAAATAGAATATCTGCATCATTACATACGAATATAAATATGTACGAGTGACACGCTGTGTATCAAACTTTGCAAAATATCCGGAAACAAATACAAAGACAGGCATATGAAACGTATAAATAAATTCATTTAGCAGGTCTAATTTTACACTTGGCGCAGGGGCAATAAAATGGCCAAGCACCACAAGAAAAATCAACACGAAACGGATATTGTCGAATTTATAATCTCTCATGATCCACAATCCCTCCAAGACGTTTTCTATAATGATATCATAAATACCATTTTTTGTAAATGCTTCGGTAAAAATAAAAGAACACCTTTTGTCAGTAGACAAAAGGTGTTCTCTTTTTTTGGTGGACCTGATGGGATTCGAACCCACGACCCCCACACTGCCAGTGTGGTGCGCTCCCAGCTGCGCTACAGGCCCAAAGTGGTCTTTGATATATCGACAAGATGTATTATATCAAAAACCGCACTATCTGTCAAATATTTTTTGAAAAATTATCCCAAAAACTTAAAATTTTCGAAAGTTACTAAAAGCTCCGAAGCGGGCACCGAAAAGCTCTTGATCGCTCCGCTTTTTCTATCGAAAATCATATCAAATTCTTGCGAGTAAATCTTATCCGAAACAGAAAACTCATTCTTGCTCTCGTTTATCCTAACATCGCTTGAAACCCCTGCGTTCGCTATTGCTGAAAAAATCATTCCCGCCGCCGTTTTTGTCTGTGAGTCGAGGGCGCTTAAGGGAATGTCGAGTCCCTCATATTTAGCGGAAGGCTCTCCGTTTGAAAGTATAAAAACAAGACCTTCGAGGCTTTTTGGACTTGTTATTTCAAGTGTTCCGCTTGCTCCATTTCTAAATGTTAAAAATCCTGTGTAGGATAGGCCTTTGTAACTAATGTTAGCATTGCTTGAAAATGGACGGTCGGTTGTGGGGATAGGCGGTTTTTCATTATTTTCTCCGCAGGAGACAAAACAAAAAACAAGAGCTACTAAAGATAGGTAAAGTAAGATTTTTCTCATAAAAAAGGCTCCTTTGCGCCCTGCGGCGAGCAAAGAAGCCTCTTACTTGCCGCTTATAGTGTAGTAAACACTTCGGGCAGCGCCTCTATCATATCGGTTGCAAGAACGCTCGCATCTCCCATTTTTTCTCCGCAGATTTCTCCTGCTTTTGCGTGCAAGAAAACGGCGCAGTTTGCGGCCGCTGTGGGAGAAAATCCCTGAGCTAAGAATGAACCAATCATTCCTGCGAGCATATCTCCGCTTGCCCCCTTGGCCATACAAGGATGACCAGCGGTGTTTCTGAAAACCTCGCCATCGGGATTTGCAATAACGCTGATGGAGTCTTTTAAAACAAGGGTGCAGTTGTAGGCGTGTGCAAATTCCTGTGCAAGATGCTCCTTGTTTTGCTTGATTTCCAAAGTATCCTTTGCAATAAGCCTGGACATTTCTTTAAGATGCGGAGTTAATATAAGCGGCGTCGAAGTGTCTCTTAATATATTTATGTTCCGAGCCGCTATATTTATTCCGTCGGCATCCAAAACTGTTGGGATTTCGAGCTTTTTAAAAAGTTCCTCCAGTAAAATCTCGGTGTCCTCACAAACCGAAAGTCCGCAGCCGATAACCGCCGCAGAGCAGCCTTTTGCATAATTTAAAATTATATCGGCGGATTTTCTTGAGATTTTTCCGTCCTTTGTAGAGGGAAGCGGGAGAGTTATTGCCTCGGGGGTTGAAACTCTAAGGGGAAAAAGCGCACTCTCAACGCTTGCAGCACAGCAGAGCCCAACGCCGCATCTGAGCGCCGATCTTGTTGCTATCTGCAAAGCTCCGCTCATAGAGGCGCATGAGGAAACTATAAGGAGCTTTCCAAAATCTCCCTTGTTGCAGTCGCGCTCGCGCGGTTTTATGTATGATTTTATAAGTTTGTCGTTTAATGTTTTTATCATATCCAGCACCTGCCTTTTTTATATTGTAACACAGAAATTTACAGATTGCAAAATAAAGCTTTAAATTGTATAATGGTATAAAAGGAGTTGAGGCAGATGAGATACTATTCATACAGCGAATATCTTAAAAATAAGTTTGGAGAGAAGCTCTATAAACTCAGCCTCAGTATATCCAAAACCTGCCCCAATCGAGATGGCACCTGCGGTACAGGAGGCTGTATTTTCTGCTCGGCGCAAGGCTCGGGCGACTTTGCCGCCTCTTTTGAGAAAAGCCTTTCTCGGCAGATCGAGGACGCTAAGAAACGGGTCGAAAAGAAATATAAAGGCTCACAATACATAGCCTATTTTCAGAGCTTTACAAGCACGCATATTCCGCCAAATACCTTGCGAGAGCACCTTTTGTATGCCGCTAATTTGCCCGAAGTTGCCGCCATTTCGGTTGCAACAAGAGCTGACTGTTTAGGACAGGAAATTATAGATGTTCTCTCGGAAATTTCCAAAATAAAGCCTCTTACGGTCGAACTTGGGCTTCAAACCATACACGATAAAACCGCCGAGCTTATAAACCGCTGTTGTCCGCTTTCAGAATATGAAACAGCAGTCGATAGTCTTAAAAAAATCGGCGCAGAGATAGTTTTTCACGTGATTTTAGGTCTGCCTTTTGAAACGAGAGAAATGATGCTCGAAACCATACGATATGTCGCCGATTTAAAAGCCGACGGAATTAAGCTTCAGCTTCTGCACGTAATACGTGGCACTCGCCTCTGCGATATGTATGAAAATGGCGAGTTTGAAACCCTCTCTAAACAAGAATATTTCGAAATTCTATGCGACTGCCTCGAGGCTTTGCCTCCTCAAATGGTAATTCATAGACTAACGGGGGACGGCGATAAGAAAACCCTCGTAGCTCCGCTCTGGAGCGCCGATAAAAAGCGGGTTATGAACGACCTTGCCGCATACCTAAATCAAAACGATATAAAGCAGGGGAACAAATATAAAAAAGACTCCGAAGCCTAAGGCCTCGGAGCTTTGTTTTTATAATTTAGAAAGTCTGTTTTTAAGTCCCATTCTGTCGAATATAACGCCGATTGCGATAAATAAAACTGCGCTTGCGCCCGTCTGAATTAAGTTCATTGGCACAGATGCAAGTGGAAGTATAAAACCGCAATTATAAATTAAAACCTCGGCTATGTAATATCCGCCGCAGCAAAGAACAGCGCCCGTAAAAAGTGCGGTATAGTTTCGCGCACAAAGAACAGTATCCTTTTTTGAAGTGAAACAGAGTGCCGAGAGAGCTTTAATTAAAACAGTAGGCAAAACCCAGAGAGGAGCACCGCTTGCGATGTCGGCAAGGGCACCGCCTACAGCCGCTGCAGATACGGCATATGGTGTGGGAAGAAATGCGGCGCATAAATAAATCAGTGTGTCGCCAACGTGAATGTAGCCACCGTTTATGCCTATTGATATGTGAATCATGGTCGCTAAAAATATTAGCGCCGCAAAAACTGCTGCGAGAGATAAATTGAGTACCTTTTTGTTTTTCATTTTTAAAACCTCCTTATTTTAAAAGCAAATTTAAATTAGATTCAAATGCGATTCCGTCATTTACGTCGGTGTCATAGAGGGAAGTGTATTCGGTAGTTTTCTCAACGAAATCCGCCGCCTTCTCACTCGCCTTCAAAAGACTTTCTCCACGGGTTATTTCTCCGCATAAAACCGAAGCAAAAAGGTCACCCGTGCCGGGATAAGACTTGTTTATTCTGCGGTTTTGAATGGTGTGAAATGCGCCGCTTTGCTTGTCAAAAACGCAGGTGCAAACATATTTTCCACGAACTACTCCCGTTATAAGAACGCTTCTTTTTCCTCCTAAGCTCAGGGCTTCAAGAAGCCTTCTTTCAAACTCCTCGTCAATATCCTCACCCTTGTATTCTTCGCCCGCTAAAATGCAGGCCTCGGTAACGTTGGGGGTTATAATATCGGCAAGAGAAGCAAGATCGCGCATCTTTTCGCACATTTCATCTGTATAGGTTGTGTAAATTTTTCCGTTGTCGCCCATAACAGGATCAACGATAATATGGGTGCCCTCGCCCTTAAAATCCTTTATGAAATTCGAAACAATTTCAATCTGCTCTTTGCAGCCTAAAAATCCTGAAAAAATGGTGTCGAATTCGAGATTTAATTTTTCCCACTCGGAAATATAAGAGCCCATTTTGTCGGTGTAGCTGTCAAAGAAATAGCTGGGATAACCGGTGTGATTAGAGAGAATGGCGGTAGGGATGCTGCAGCACTGAACACCGAGTGCCGACAAAACGGGGAGAGCCACCGAGATAGAGCAGCGCCCAAAGCCCGAAAAATCGTTTATTACAGCGCACTTTTTAATAGGTAACTTCACGCTTTTTCTCTCCTTTCACTTATAGGGATTTTTGTTGTTTTTTATTATAGTCCCTTTTTGAGATAAATGCAATAGATTCAATATAGAAAATTTACAAATTGTATTTGATTTTTATAGATTTATGTACTATAATGGAACAAACAAATGTAATTTAACGGAGGTCAATATGGCTGATTACATAAAATTGCCTTGCTGTGTCTGCGGCAAGGAATTTAACGAAAACGACGATATCGTTGTTTGCCCCGTTTGCGGCACGCCTCACCATAGAGAGTGTTACGCAGAGAACGGTGGCTGCGCTAATATAGAGTGGCACAGCGAAAATAAAACCTATAATGCCGACGAAATTCGAGAGCAAATCGAGGATGAAAAGAGAGAAGCAGAGTGGGAAAAGAGGGAAGAAGAGAGAAAAAATGCTCCCGAGCTAATTTGCCCCCGCTGCGGAACTAAAAATTCTCCCGACGCCCTTTTTTGTAATCGCTGCGGCGCTCCTGTATCTCAGGGCCTTGGCGCTAACCAAAATGACGCAAACAACCTAAACACACCCTTTGGCAGAGTTGTTGTAGCTTCCCTTTTCGCCCCTCAGGATCCCAATGAGGAAATCGACGGCATCCCTGCCTGGAAGCTCTCTGCAGTTGTGGGCAAAAATTCGCAGAGGGTTATTCCTCAGTTTAAATTTTTTGCAAAAACAGGAAGAAAGACAAGCTTTAACCTTTTTGCTTGCATCTTAACTCCCTTCTATTTCCTTTACAGAAAGATGTACGGATTGGGCATTATAACCCTAATTGCAGAGCTTATTCTTTCCATTCCCAGTCTTATCATCAATCTCAGTGACAAGGCTTTTTTTGAAAAGCTTTCAGAAACGCTCGGACAAACTGTTACCGGATTAGAGCTTAACGTGGCGCAGACCAATTTCTTTATGAATCTTTCGTTTTTTGCAATGATTGCAAGCTGGGCTATCAGTATTTTATGTGGTTTGTTTGCAAATTGGCTCTATTTTAAAAAGTGCAAAAAGCTCTGTAAAAAGATAGATGAAACGGCAACTTCAGAGGAAGAATTTAAAGAAAAAGCCGCCAAAAAAGGCGGAGCGACCTTTAAGGTAATTATTGCGTTTGCGATTATTTATGGTGTGCTTTGCTTTTTTGGCTCATATTTAGCGGCTATGTTTGTAATGCATCCCGAGCTTTTCGGGCTATAAAATAGGAGGTTTTACTTATGAAAATCAGGAAAGCGGTTATCCCTGCAGCAGGTCTTGGAACAAGAGTTCTGCCTGCATCAAAGGCTTGCCCCAAGGAAATGCTCAATATCGTTGATAAACCTGCCATTCAGTATATCGTTGAAGAGGCAGTTGCATCGGGAATTGAGGATATTCTTATCATAACAAACCGTGGCAAAGGCATTATGGAGGATCATTTCGATAGAGCTCCCGAGCTTGAAGAGCGCCTGCTTGCTTCGGGTAAACAGGAAATGTATGACGAGGTTGTTGCTATCTCCAAGCTCGCTAACATCACATTTGTAAGACAAAAAGAAACAAAGGGCTTAGGACACGCAATTCTCTGCGCAGAATCCTTCGTGGGAAATGAGCCTTTTGCAATCCTTTATGGCGATGACGTTATTATGGGAGAGGATCCCGTTTGCGGTCAGCTCTGCCGCGCTTATGAGGAGTTTGGTAAGGGTGTTGTCGGCATTAAAGAGGTTTCTGAAAAGGATATTCTTAAGTACAGCTCTATGAAAACTGCACCGCTTCACGATAACCTCTATTCTATCACCGATATGATAGAAAAGCCCAAGCCCGAAGAGATTTTCTCGCTCTTTTCCATCCTCGGAAGATGTGTTCTTCCTCCCGAGATTTTCGATATCTTAAGAGTTACTCCTCCCGGAGCGGGCGGCGAGATTCAGCTTACTGACGCAATGCGCACCCTCGCAGTAAGGGACGGAATGGTTGGCGTTGACTTTGTCGGCACTCGCTACGATATGGGCAACAAGCTCGGAATGATGAAGGCTATTGTTGAAACTGCCTTAAAGCATAAAGAGATTGGCGAGGATTTCCGCGAGTATCTTAAAAACCTCGATTTCTAAATAATACTTTTAATCCCCCTAACATACAATTTATTAACTGTATGTCAGGGGGAATTTTTATGTCAAAAAAACTAAAATGCGCATCACTTTTGCTTGCGCTGAGCATTCTTTTCTCGTTTCCTGCAAGGGCAAATGAGGAGCTTTCGGTTTCGGACTATGTAACTGTGCCCGATTGGGCGGTGCAGCAGACTATCGTGCCAAATAGTGCAACCGAACTAAACTTAGGCGGAAAATCCATAATCCTAATTGAAGAAACAACGGGGCAGGTCCTTTACGAGCGCGACGCCGACACAAAGCTGCCGCCGGCCTCAATCACTAAAATTATGACTCTGCTTTTAACAATGGAGGCTCTTGAAAACGGAAAATTTACGCTCGACACGCAGGTTACCTGCTCTGAGCACGCCGCCTCTATGGGCGGCGCTCAGATTTGGCTAAAAGAAGGCGAAAAAATGAGCGTTGACGATATTTTAAAGGCGGTCTGCATAAAATCGGCAAACGATGCCTCGGTAGTTCTCGCTGAGCTTGTCGGCGGCAGTGAGGACGGCTTTGTTAATATGATGAACGCAAGAGCAAAAGAGCTTGGAATGACAAACACAACCTTTAAAAACGCATCGGGCCTTGATGCCGAGGGACATCTTACAACCGCTCGAGATATCGCAACTATGTCGCGAGCGCTTATGCGCCACGATAAAATTTTCGAGTACACTCGCATCTGGATGGACACCCTAAGAGGCGGACAGACCGAGCTTGTAAACACAAATAAGCTTATTCGTTTTTATAAGGGCGCAACGGGACTTAAAACGGGCACAACTGCAGGAGCAGGTTCCTGCCTTTCGGCAACTGCCGAGAGGGACGGACTTTCACTTATCGGCGTTGTAATGGGCTATCCGAGCAGTAAAGAGAGAAATGCCGCTGCAAGAAAGCTGCTCGATTTTGGCTTTGCAAATTTTGAAATAGTCACTCCCGAAACCCCGACCGAAATCCCTGAAACTCTGTCCGTTAAGGGTGGAATGAAGGAAAGCGTTTCGATAGGCACACAGAGCGCTCCCAAGATTTTAAAAGAAAAAAATCAAAGTGGAAAAATCGAAAGTAAACTCAGTTTGGTAGAGGGACTGACGGCTCCCGTACAAAAAGGGCAGAAGGTTGGCAGTGTTGACATCTATTTGGGCGGCAAAAAACACTCCTCCTACGACATAAAAACGAAGGAAAATGTAGAAGAAATGACATTTTTTAGGGCATTTCTCGTGATTTTAAAAAATGTTTTCTGAAAAATGCGCCAAAATTATGAATTTTTATCAAATTCTTTGCCAATCGGTATTGAAATATTAGTCAAGTTGTAGTAAAATAGAGTAAAGAAACTAATCCCTAAATGAGGTAAACACAATGGCAGTTAAATTCAATGAAAAGTATGCAATGGGTTTTGTCGGAGAGCA
>JAZRHT010000078.1:0-9763 GCA_045644905.1 Oscillospiraceae bacterium | reverse complement strand
GGTTGACGGCGTTTTTGTTGCTATCGGTCTTGCTCCTCAGAACGAGGCTTTTAAAGAATTAATTGACCTCGATTCTTACGGCTATGCAGACTCTCTCGAGGACTGCACAACCAAAACGCAGGGCATCTTTGTTGCAGGAGATTGCCGCAAAAAGCAGATAAGACAACTCACCACCGCTTGTGCCGACGGCTCTGTCTCAGCACTTGCCGCCGTTAGATACATTGAATCTCTATAATAAAAATCAAGGCTCCGCAGAGAAATCTGCGGAGCCTTTTTTATGCAAAAATGTTATATAAAAATGTTGTGAGCATACAAAGAATTATTCCGATAAGAGTCGGCAGTACTGCGGCGACAAGCGTCCATTTAAGGCTGCCCGTTTCCTTTTTTATGGTTAGAAGCGTTGTTGAGCAAGGAAAATGAAAGAGCGAAAAAAGCATTACGTTTATGGCGGTAAGCATAGTCCAGCCATTGTCTACAAACAGCGTTTTCATTTCGCTAAGGGATGCCATCTCAGATAGACTACCGCCCGACATATATCCCATTATGATAATAGGCACAACAATTTCGTTTGCGGGAAAGCCCAATATAAAGGCAAGCAGAATAGTTCCGTCAAGCCCCATAAGACTTGCAAAGGGTTCTAAAAACTCGCTGCAATGCCAAAGAAGGCTTGCTCCGCCGACCTCTATATTTGCCATAAGCCAAATTATAAGTCCCGCAGGGGCGGCAACGGCGGCGGCACGCCCTAAGACAAAAAGGGTTCTATCAAAAATCGATCGGACAATGGTTTTTGCTATCTGCGGCCTTCTATACGGCGGAAGCTCTAAGGTAAAGGATGAGGGAGTACCCTTTAAGAGCGTTTTGGAAAGCGAGAAGGTTACCAAAAAGGTCATTCCAACGCCAAGCAATATTATGAGTGTGAGTAGAATCGCTGAACCTATATCGGCAAAAATTCCGCTTGCGCCCGCCATAAAAAACATAGTCAGAATTGCTATGAGGGTTGGAAATCTTCCATTACAGGGAACGAAATTATTAGTTAGTATCGCAAGCAGGCGCTCGCGCGGAGAATCTATTATTCGGCATCCTACAACGCCTGCGGCATTGCAACCAAAGCCCATACACATTGTTAGCGCCTGCTTGCCACAGGCATTACATTTAAGAAAGGGTCTATCTAAGTTAAATGCCACTCGGGGGAGATAGCCGAGGTCCTCTAAAAGTGTGAAGAGCGGAAAGAATATTGCCATGGGCGGCAGCATAACCGAAACAACCCAAGCGAGAGTGCGATACACTCCGAGCACCAGAACACCATGCAGCCACTCGGGACTTCCGAGGGCGTAAAACAAATCGGTTAACCTATCCTCTATCCAAAAAAGAGCGGTTGAGAGAAGCTGCGAGGGATAGTTTGCAGCTGTTATCGAAAGCCAGAAAATGAACATTAAAAGCAGAAACATTAGCGGATAGCCTGCCCATTTGCTCGTGAGAACCTTGTCGATTTTTCTATCAAGATCGTGGTAATTCCCCTCGGTTTTTACAGCGCCGTCTACGATTTGCTCCCCCTTTTTAATAAGAGAAGCGACAATCATATCCTTAACCTCTTGTCTGTTTTTAAGTCCGTATTTTTCTCGCACCTCTAAAAGCACACGCAAAATTTCACCGTCTGATAAAATGTCAAAGCCTAAATAGGCGCTCACTTCATTTACAAGGCTGCCGTCTCTTTCCAAAAGTCTGAGCGCAAGCCACCTTAAATTAAGCTTATTCCCTACCTTTTTTTCTAAAATCGGAGCAAGCTCAGCTACGGCGTTTTCTATTTTTTCGGGGTATTTCACCTTACAAGGAGTTTGCACAGTATTCGCATCAGAAGTCATATCAAGAGCGCTACAAAGCTGTGAAAGTGTTTTCTTTTTTTGTGCTACTGTACCCACAACGCACACGCCAAGCCTTTTTTCTAAAAGCGGCAGGTTGATTTTTATGTTCTTTCTTTCGGCCTCATCGAGTAAATTTACGCATACGATAACCTTTCTGGAAACCTCAATAGTTTGCAAAACGAGATTCATATTTCTCGCAAGGCAGGTGGCGTCACAGACAACCACTGCCACATCGCTTTCGCCAAAACAGATAAAATTCCTCGCAACCTCCTCCTCTTTGGAATGTGCCATTAAGGAGTACGTGCCGGGAATGTCTACCAAAAGATAGGAGCGTCTATCTGTGCGTAGCCTTCCCTGAGCACTTGAAACGGTCTTTCCCGGCCAGTTTCCAGTATGTTGATTCATTCCTGTTAGCGCATTAAAAAGCGTGCTTTTGCCGACATTGGGATTTCCTGCAACGGCAACCACAACATCTTCAGGAGAATCTTTTTTTATGTTTGAAGCCAAATCGAGAACGTTTAATGAAACTGATTTACTTGTAAGGCCCATATTACAGTCCCTCCCTTACAACCAAAATATCCGCAGCGTCCTTACGCCTTATGGCAATAACGGCGCCACGGATATAATAAGCGGTTGGGTCACCGCAGGGACTTTTCATAAGGCAGGTCACCCTTGTGCCCGAAACAAGACCTATATCTAAGAATCGGCGTCTGATACTGCCGCTTGAGAGAATTTTTATAACGGCCGCAGACTGCCCGACGCCTATGTCACTAAGGCTAATTACACCTTGCATTCTTACACCTTCAAACCAAAATGGAGTTGTTCAGTTTATAATATGTCATAAAAGTAAAAAGGGTGACGGCCCTAAGCCGACACCCTTTTACGAGGATAGATATAAGAATAAAGAAGTATATGTCAATTAATAGGATTCCTTGGTGTAAATTACAGTTACATCCTTGTGAATCTGAAGCATTGAAGCCTGATTCTTGGGATCGATATCGCCGTAGAGAGCGTTTTCTAAAATTGCCTTTTTATTTTCGCCTGCAACAACCATCAGAATTTTCTTAGCCTGCATAATGGATTTCATACCCATTGTCATAGCCTGTCTGGGTACGTCGTTTGCGCTCTCGAAAAATCTCGAGTTTGCCTCGATGGTGGATTCGTCAAGCTCAACTAAATGAGTGGGAGCTACGAAAGTATCAGCAGGCTCGTTAAAACCGATGTGGCCATCCACACCGATACCGAGAAGCTGAAGGTCAATGCCGCCGAATTTTTCGATTCTCTCATCGTATTCCTTGCCTTCTTTTTCAGGGTCAGCGGCGAGGCCATTGGGAACATAGGTGTTTTCCTTTTTAATGTTAACATGGTCAAAAAGATGGGTGTTCATAAAATAACGATAGCTCTGCTCGTGCTCGGGCGAGAGTCCGTAATATTCATCAAGGTTGACAGTTTTAACCTCAGAAAAGTCAAGATCACCCTTTTTGTTCCACTCAATGAGCTGAGAATATGCGCCGATGGGGGTGGAACCGGTTGCAAGACCGATAACACTATCAGGCTTTGAGATTATCTGAGCCGAGATGATATTTGCTGCCATTCTGGACATTTCAGCATAGGAATTTACTTCGATGAATTTCATTTTTTAGTTCTCCTTTTTTATATCAATTTAATTTTTAAACATCTGTGCTAATATTCTATATATAGAATAATATTTTTTACTTGATTTTTCCATAGAAAATGGTATAATTATTAGCATAATAGTATAAATTCTACTTTTGTGAGGTGATACCTTGACTCAAAATCAGAATATTATATCAATTTTCGAAAGCTTTTATAAAATAACAAGGGCTCGCCTTTCTTTATATGACACCGAGTTTAATCAGCTTCTCGCATTCCCAAAGGCGCTTCTTCCCTTTTGCAACGATGTTTCAAAAAATCGCTTAGGACGCAAAAAGTGCAGCGATTGTGACAGGGTTGCATTTGAAACAGTTAAGAAAACGGGCAAGGCATACACCTACACCTGCCACTGCGGACTCATAGAAACCGTTACACCCATTTATCATTTCGGTGTGCTTTCAGGCTATATTATGATGGGTCAGATAACCGACAAGGAGTATAAAAGTAAGCAAAATATTCGAGCACTTTCCAAAATTTATTTTGACGGAAACGAGCAGCTTTCTGCCGCCGTTTTGCGTATTCCCGAGATTCCACGCGACCTTATTTCAGCTTACGTAGACATTTTAAAGGTTATTTCGGAGTTTATCACTCAGTCAAATTTTATTTCAACTCGCACCGAGGACAGGCCGCTCAACATTAAAAACTACATAAACACACATTTTTGCGATGATATTTCGATTGACACCATCGCCTTTGAGCTTGATTGCAGTAGAGCAACTGTTATGAACTGCTTTAAAAAGGCCTATGGTATGACGGTGAGCTCTTATATTACAAAAAAACGCCTCGAGCTTGCTTGCGAGCTGCTTGTTGGCGGCTCTGATTCCATAAAAAGCGTTGCGGCAGACTGCGGATTTCACGATCAAAACTATTTTTCACGAGTCTTTTTAAGCGAATACAAAACCACCCCTACTCAGTATAGGCAGAAATATCAGCAAAAATAAAAATCCGACGGTGTGCCGTCGGATTTTTTATTTAAAGCGTTCTCACAAGTCTTATATAAAATTCAACCGCTCTGTTTGCGCAATCAACTCTTATGCGCTCGTTGTGTCCGTGGATTGTGGCTCTTTCTTCGCTTGTAAGGTCCATGGCGGAAAACCTATATACCTTATCCGAAAGCCTTCCCCAATGGCGAGAATCGGAGCACTGCACCATAAGATAAGGTGAAACTATAGAGCCTTTCCAGGTTGATGCAACGGCAGAGGCAACCTTATCGTATGCCTCGCAATCAGCTACTGAAATTCTCGAAGGATTCATTCCGTGAATGAGCTCGACCTCTACATTTTCCTTATCGCAGACAGCTTTAAGCTCTGCAAGTGCGCTGTCGATGGTGTCCTCGGGGTTTAAGCGGATATTTGAAACCATCTCTGCCTTGGGCGGAATAACGTTTGATGCTCGGCTGCCGCTGGCCTGAGTAAAGGCAACGGTTGTACGAAGCAGGGCGTTTATCTCGCCGCCGCTCTTTTTGCAAAGGAATTTGTCAATAAGTCCCCTAAACAGCCAAAGATTTGAGAAAACGAGCTTGAAAACAAAGCTTGAATGTCTGCCGAGTGTGTCAAACATTAAGGCGGCAGGCTTTGTGATGTGGTATTTGAAGATGTTTTTATCAAGTTTGAGGCAGACCTTAGAAAGTCTGACAAGGGGCGAATTGGGCTTGGGAGCAGATGCGTGACCGCCGCTACTTTGTGCGGTGTAGCGCACGTCCATCATTCCCTTTTCGGCTATTCCGATAAGTCCGCACGGGGCTTTAACTCCGGGGAAAACATTTTCAACAACCGCTCCGCCCTCGTCAACTACTATCGACGGAGTGATATTGTTTTGCTCAAAGAAATCGACTATGTTAACAGCACCTTTTCCGTTTACTTCCTCGCCACCCGAAAACGCAAAGTAAATGTCATATTCGGGGGTAAAGCCTTCAGAAATAAGGTGGTCGGCAGCGGAAAGGACGCCGTTAAAGGTCACCTTGGTATCAAGTGCGCCACGTCCCCAAAGCACGCCGTCCTCTAAGATTCCCTCAAAAGCAGGCTTCTCCCAGCCGCTTTCTTCTACGGGAACAACATCATAGTGCGCCATTAAAACAGCGGCGTCGCCCTCATTTTTGCCCTTCCAGTGAAAGAGAATTGCTCTATCGGCAAGCTCATTATATTCGCAAACCTTGAAAACGTTTGGATAAAGCTCGGGAAGGCTCGAAAGAAGCTTTTTAAACTCCTCATCATCCTCCTTTTCGCTTTCACGATAGGAAACGGTTTTAAATCGAATTAGCTTTTGCAGACGGCTGATTGTAACCTCACGATCAAAATCCTCATCTTTTTCGACGACAGCTACATTATCGCGAGGCTTAAAATTAGCGGCTCTTAAAACGAGCACCAAAACAAAAAGCACTACCGCCGCTAAAATAGCATATAAAACGTAAGGCATTTTAGATCCAGCCTTTCCTATACATAATTCTTGCAACCAAAATAGTAAAGAGTACTCCAACAGGAACCATAATTCCAACAGTGCCCTTGTTAAGTGCAGGAACAAAGATAAAGAGAACAAGCATTAAAACAATAGGCGCAATAGAGAGCTTTGCATTTTTGGAGATAAAGACAACTCCAAGACCTCCAAACAGCGCAGGAAGAATCATCTCAAAAGCAGGTTCTAAGATGGGATTTTCGAGCACCGGCTGCAGAGGCACGATAAATATAACACCTAAAATAATAATAATGGTTGTAACAATAGAGGAAACCGCAATAGCAATAGTCGAGATAACCTCAGCCTCCTCACTCCCCGCCTTTGCGCCCGAGCGCTCAATTGCGTCAACTCCGCAGGGAAGCTTTAGATTTGAAATATTGCCGGTTACAAACGAAAGATAGGTTCCGCCTGCTCCGAGCATGGGAACGTATGTAAAAATCTCGATAAATCCAACCGCCCAGTACATAGGTAGGGTTGCGAGAAGTCCCTCTAAAAGTGCATTCCACTGAGGAACCGCCTTAAATACAAAGCAAAGAGCTACGGGGAAAAGAATAATTATAGCGGCAACAAAAAGTCCCCAAATTTTTCCGTAGCGATGAACAGAGTCCATATAAGTCATTTCTTTTTTCATGTCAAACTTCCTCCTTACGCTACGATTTCAAAGCCGCCAAACAAAGAGGAAAACAAAATTGCCGAAGCCATACCGCAGAGAAGCGAAATGGGAAGCGCATAATCTGTCATCCATCTGATTTTGAGCTTAGTTGAAAGTGTTCCTAAAATTGCCATAACTACCGCCGAAACAAGCATTACGCATACGGGGGTAAGTCCCTGAAGCTTGCCGGAAAATGCAGCACCAACATCGCAGAAAACATATCCAAGGAATGCCGAAATCATACCAAGGAACATAGCATTATTAAAAATCTCGCCCCATTTTTTGTCCTTAAGACCGATTTTAGCAACTCCGCTCTGCACCCTTTTTGTAAGTAAAGGAGCAAGGGTAAGGCTGAGGGCGATACTGAGGGTCATAACAAGCAGAATTGTTACATAAGCCGAAGCATCGGTTACAAGTGCGCTCTTATCAAGGTTAAGGGGACGCATTGTGTTTTCGGCGGCAACAAGCTCATAGGAAAGCGAGCCGACAACCGAGAGTCTGAGCCAAGGCAGAGCGACTCCGAGGCTTTTTGAAAGCACCAGCACGCCTACAAGGATTGCAACTGCAGGGGCAATTGTAAATATCGCAGAGGATGTCATTGTTTTCTTTACGGTTGATTTGGCTATGCCAAGCTCCTTAGCACGTTTAAGAGCACGCACTAAGAAAAATACCGACTGCGCCAAAACAGCGGCAATTATCAAGCCGACAAAAACATAAATTATCGGATGATTTACAGAAAATTCCATAATTTTTTCTCCTTTTTTCGATAAAATGATATATGTATATTATATAACATTCTTTAGATATCTGCAAGATTTTAAGCAATTTTGATTTATAAAAAGCAAAGACCGATGACTTTAATGCCATCGGTCTTTATTTAAAGGATACTTCTAAAAGAACGGGGTTATGTGCACTGTAACGAAATTCTTGGTCAACCGTTACAAGCATATTGACCGAAAGATTTTTGGAAATCACAAAACCATCCGACACATAAACCTTCTTCTCCTCAGCCTCTCTATCGTAAGGCTCTGCTAAAATTCGTGTGGTTGGGACAGTTTCGTCATATACAAGAGAAAGGTTATCGGGAATTTCAGAAAGCGACATTTCTTCGGGAGTCCATCTGAGTCTATCGGGAAGAGGGTATCTATTTTGTGTGCCTTCAAAGCACCTATAAAAGCTGCCGCCTGCTATGACGTAATCACCGCGGTTTGCGGTCTCCTCTGCGTATTTTAATAGCTCAGCAGTTTGTTTTATCTTATCTTCAAGAGAAATACGCGCCTCTAACTCAAAATTGATTAAAATAAGCTTTTTATCCGAATTTTCAATGGGAATCTGAGTAACAAGCATACATATGTTTGGGTTTGAAGCAAAGGGAGCGCTAAATTTTGTAAGGGGCACCCTCTCTGCCCAAGCTATGCTTCTTTTTGAAAGGGTGAGCAGTCCCGAATTTACCTTTTTATAGGGTGGAAAAAAGCTTGTGCTATTAGCTTTATGGTCAATAGCAAAGGCAGAGCCGAATCTTCCATTGTTTATGTAATAAGAGCATTGGTCAACATATCGGCTTCTGTGCGAATCGGTGTCAACGCTCTGAAGGAGCACTGCATCGGCATTTGAGAGATTTACAAGCTCGGAAATTCCTCGAGCATTTTTAAGCACTGCATCTGCGCTCGCACGCTCTCCACGTCCTCCCTCGCTATAAAGGTCGGCTTCCTCGCCGAGCGCGGCATAACCTGTATTAAAGCTTAAAACACGCACCTTTTTATCGGGAATTGGCGCAGCGCCATTTATATTGTAAACGCTGATAGCTTCTGTTTTCTTGGGGTTATAGAAAGAAAAAGAATTAATAATTCCATTTACAAAAAGGAAAAGAACGAGTGCAATAATAAGCGCAAGCGACAGTTTGCCTATTTTCTTGTGCATTCTATTCCCTCCCCTTTATATATTTATTTAAGTATAACATACATTTCGGGGAATTTCTACAATTTATGCCGATTTTCCTTAAATTTCCGAAATTCTTTTTGTGTTGAAAGTCGTGAGATTTTGTGGTAAAATGATTTAAACAAAGGGGGGACAGAAAATGGCGCAAGTAATTAAAATTAAAGATATAAATACACCTGAAATTTCGGTTTATGCCTCACTAACCGAGGCTCGGCTTAAAAAGGAATGCGACCTTTTTATTGCCGAAAGTGTTAAGGTTATTGACGTCGCCTTAGACTGCGGACTTGAGCCTATCAGCTTTCTTATGGAAGAGCGGCAGATAGAAGGCATCGGCAAGGATATTCTCGCCCGCTGCCCCGATGTGCCTGTTTACACCGCATCGAGAGAGGTTCTGAGTTCTCTTACGGGTTTTGAGCTGACTCGTGGCGTGCTTTGTGCTATGCGCCGCCCTGAAATTAAGAGCATTGATGAGGTTTTAGAAAATGCAAAAAGGGTTGCGGTTTTAGAAAGACTTAGCGACTCGGTTAACGTCGGCGCAATTTTCAGAAGCGCCGCCGCCCTTGGAATTGACGCAGTTTTGCTTTTTCACAACTGTAGTGAGCCGCTAAATAGGCGCACAGTTAGGGTTAGTATGGGAAGTGTTTTCCTTGTGCCTTGGGCGTTTTTTGATAAAACTGCTTGTCCTCTGCCTTCTGACGCAGTTGAATACTTAAAGAAAAAAGGCTTTAAAACCGCCGCTTTGGCTCTGCGAAATGACACCGTTAACATAAACGATAGTGCCCTAAAATCTGCCGAAAAGCTCGCACTATTTTTCGGCGCGGAAGGTGATGGTCTCTCTGACGGCACAATTGATGCCTGCGACTACACCGTTAAAATCCCTATGCACCACGATGTTGATTCGCTTAATGTTTCAAACGCCGCCGCGGTTGCCTTTTGGGAAATATGCGGAAAATAAAATAACAAAAAGCCTCCCTTGACTAAAGGGAGGCTTTTTATTTACTCATTTTGGAGGTGCTGAGTGCCTGAGGAGTCGAGGAAGTAGTTATCTTTATATATAAGGTCGCTTACGGTAACAAAAGAGTAGCCCTCTTTTGTTAGTATTTCAAGGATTTTATCAAGGGCGGCAGGGGTGTTCTCGACATCGTTATGAAATAAAATGATGCTGCCGTTTTTTGCATTTTGAGTG
>JAZRHT010000077.1:0-9558 GCA_045644905.1 Oscillospiraceae bacterium | reverse complement strand
ATTGTCGGCTCGCCCAACGTCGGAAAATCGACTATAATGAATTTGCTTTCGGGCTACGAAAAGAGCATTGTAACCGATATTGCAGGCACAACCCGTGACATAGTCGAGGACACCGTCAGGGTAGGGGACGTATGCTTGCGCCTTTCCGACACCGCAGGAATTAGAAATACGCACGACGTTGTTGAGGCGGTCGGAGTTGAAAGGGCAAAAAAGAGAATGCAGAGCGCCGCCTTGGTGCTCTCTGTCTTTGACGCTTCGAGAGAGCTCAGCGACGAGGACTTAAAGCTTATCGAGGAAACTAAATCCGCAAACTGCATCGCAATTATAAATAAAGGCGATTTAGAGAGTAAAATTGATGATAAAAGAATTAAAGAGGCTTATCACAGAGTAGTTTACCTTTCGGCAAAGAGCGGGCAGGGTAAGGATGAATTCTGCGCCGCTATCGAGGATGCTTTGAGCGAATATAAGCTTTCGCCCGATGCGCTCATTCTTATAAACGAAAGACAGTACGATTGCGCCTTTAGAGCAAGAAAAGAAATTTCCGATGCCCTCCTCGGCGCAAAAGAGGGTCAAATGCCCGATATGTTAGGAATTCTTTTAGAGGAAGCCTTACGTGCCCTTAGTGAGCTTTCGGGCGAAAGCACAACCGAGGCGGTTGTGAACGAGATATTCTCAAAATTCTGTGTCGGCAAATAAAGGAGAAATAAAAATGAGAGATTATTCTGTCGCCGTTATTGGCGCAGGTCACGCAGGGGTCGAGGCGGCATTAGCAGCGGCTCGGCTCGGCGAAAAAACCGCACTTTTTACAATAAATCTTGATGCAATTGCCAATATGCCCTGCAACCCCTCTATCGGAGGAACTGCAAAGGGTCACCTTGTGCGTGAAATTGATGCGCTTGGCGGCGAAATGGCAAAGGCGGCGGACAAAACCTTTATCCAAAGCCGTATGCTTAACCGCGGAAAAGGTCCTGCTGTCCACAGTCTTAGAGTGCAGTCTGATAGAGTGAAATATCATCAAGAAATGAAGCACAGAGTTGAAAAAGAGCCTAATATTGATATAATTCAGGCCGAGATTGTCGAAATTCTCTTTGAAGGGGACAGAGCCGTTGGTGTTGTGACATCATTGGGCGAAAGATACACCGCCAAAGCGATTATAATTGCTTCGGGAACGTATCTTAAAGCAACCATTCACGTTGGCGAAGCAAGTATCCAAAGCGGTCCCGATGGTCATTTAGCGGCGAATTCGCTTTCTCAGTCTATAGAAAAGGCAGGTATAACCCTGCGCCGCTTTAAAACCGGAACTCCTGCAAGAGTACACCGCAGAAGCATAGACTTTTCTCGCTTAGAGGTGCAGGAGGGCGACGAGCCTATAGTTCCTATGTCCTTTGAAACTCGCGGCGAGCTTAAGAACACCGCCGTCTGCCACATAGCCTACACAAATGCCGAAACCCACGAAATTATAAGAGGCGCCCTCTCTCGCTCACCGCTTTATAGCGGAAGAATTCAGGGTGTTGGCCCTCGTTACTGCCCGAGTATCGAAGACAAGGTCGTTCGCTTCTCGGAAAAACCCCGCCATCAGCTCTTTATCGAGCCTATGGGCGATGACACCGAGGAAATGTACCTGCAGGGAATGTCATCGTCACTCCCCGTTGATGTTCAAGAGAGAATGTACCGCTCGATTGAGGGACTTGAAAATGTTGAAATAATGCGAAACGCCTATGCGATCGAATATGATTGCTGCGACCCCACCGAGCTTTTCCCAAGCCTTGAATTTAAGAAAATTCGCGGACTCTACGGCGCAGGTCAGTTCAACGGCACCTCGGGTTACGAGGAGGCCGCCGCTCAGGGACTTGTCGCAGGAATAAATGCCGCTCGCTCTATTCAAGGCAAGGAGCCGGTTATTTTTCCGAGAACTCAAAGCTACATCGGAACCCTCATTGACGATATCGTAACCAAGGGCTGCACCGACCCCTATCGTATGATGACCTCTCGCTCGGAATACCGCCTTTATCTAAGGCAGGATAACGCCGACCTTCGCCTGCTTCCTCTCGGACACGAGATTGGACTTATAAGTGACGAGAGATATGAGCGATTCTGCATTAAAAAGGCACAAATCAGCGAGGAAATCGCTCGCCTTAACAAAACGGGAATTGCTCCATCCAAAGAACTTAACGATATGCTTGTTTCACGTGAAACATCTCCCGTTCAAAACGGCGCAACCCTTGCAGACCTTATCCGCCGTCCGCAGATAAGCTATTTAGACTTGGCTCCCTTTGATAAAAACCGCCCCGAGCTTGCGCCCGACGTTTGCGAGCAAGCCGAGATTGAGATTAAATACGAGGGCTATATCAAAAAGCAGGCGGCTCAGGTTGAGGAGTTAAACAGACTTGAAAAACGTAAGCTTTCGCCCGATATTGATTATAGGGAAATAACAGGATTGAGACTCGAGGCGGCCGAGAAGCTTAACAAGATAAAACCACTATCTATTGGGCAAGCGGCAGGTATTTCGGGGGTAAACCCCGCAGATATTGCGGTTCTTGTCATCAGAATGGAGGAGGGAAAATAATGCGAGAAATAGAAAAACTGCCCTTTGACAGAGAATTTCTCTTAGAAAAGGCAAAAGAAATGGGCTTTGAGCTCAGCACAGCTCAAACCGACCTTTTCGAAGTTTATTACAGCGAGCTTGTTGACTACAACCAAAAGGTAAACCTAACTGCAATCACCGACCCCCACGGCGTTGCCGTAACGCATTTTGTCGATAGTATGACACTTTTAATGGGCGGTATCAAAGAGGGTGCTAAACTCGCTGACATCGGCGCAGGCGCAGGCTTTCCGAGCGTTCCTGCAAAGATATTCCGCCCCGATATTGACGTAACCCTTATCGACAGCCTAAATAAAAGAATTACCTTTTTAAATTACTTATCCGAGAAGCTTGGGGTTGATTTTACTCCCATTCACGCAAGAGCTGAGGAAGCAGGAAGACAAAAAGGCTTGCGTGAGTATTTCGACGTTGTCTGCGCTCGTGGAGTTGCAAAAATTTATCTTCTCTGCGAATATTGTCTGCCGCTACTTAAGGTTGGCGGCAAGCTAATTTGTATGAAAGGTCCCGAGCCGGAGGAAGAAATTAAAGAGGCGAAAAGGGCACTTTCCGAGCTCGGCTCCAAGGTAGTGGAAACTAAAAAGTTTACTCTGCCCGACGGTAGCGGCAGAAGTCTTGTCGTAATCGAAAAATCGTCGCCGACAAATAACAAATATCCAAGACAGTCTGCAAAAATCTCTAAATCTCCCCTTATTTAGCGTAAAACAAAAGCGAAACGGCACGAAAATTGCGACCGAAAGGTTTTGCTGACAGGAATATTTTGTGTTATCCTCTAACTGAAAAGATAGGGAGGAATAATATGAAAACCGCCGACAATATGAGCCTTTTAGGGAAAAATCGTGTTGAAAACATTAAAATTGACAGCATCTGTGTCAATTCGTCGCAACCGAGGGAAAATTTTAAGGAAAGCGCACTATTTTCACTTGCCGAGAGCATTCGTGAAAACGGACTTTTACAGCCGCTTACCGTTAGAAAAACGGGCAAAGGCTACGAGCTTATTGCAGGCGAGAGAAGACTTCGAGCGCTAAAGCTGTTAGAGAGAAAAACCGCCCCTTGTATAGTTGTAAACGTAAGCGAGGAAAAATCGGCTGTGCTCGCAATAATCGAAAATATCCAAAGGGAAAACCTAAATATTTTTGAGGAAGCGAGAGCGATACAAACCCTAATTGAAAAATGGGGAGTTTCGCAGTCTGAGGCGGCAAAAAGGCTGAGCCTATCGCAGTCGGCGGTTGCAAATAAGCTGAGAATTTTGCGCCTTACTGAGAGCGAGCAAAAGATAATCTTAGAAAAGGGTCTTTGCGAGAGACACGCGCGTGCACTCTTAAAAGTTTCCGACCCCGAAATGCGAAAGTATGCGCTACTTTACATAGCAAAGCACTCGCTTAACGTAACCGAGAGTGAAAAATATATCGAAAAGCTGCTTTCTAAAAAGAAAAGCGGCAGTCAGAAGTTTGTTTTTAAGGATTTAAGAATCTTTGTAAACACAATAAACAAAGCAATAGACACAATGCGCGCCTCAGGGATAAGAGCCAGTGCCACAAAAGACGAGAGCGACGGGTATATTGAATACACTATTCGAATTCCCAAGCCTTGCGCCGCGCAAGAGTAACGGAAGTGATTTTTTGGAAAAGATATGCTGTTTTTCGGGGCATAGAGATATTTCTCCCGAAACCGAGGAAATAGTTTTTGTAAATGTCCTTAACACCATAGAAAAGCTCTATGAAGAAGGGTATCGCATTTTCAAAGCGGGCGGAGCGATCGGCTTTGACAGAATTGCCGCCGATGCCGTAATAGCGCTGCGGCAAAAGCACAGCGACGTAGAGCTTCACGTCTATATCCCTTGCCTTGACCAAAACAAATTCTTTTCCGAGAGCGAAAACGAGCATTATTTGGCTCAGATGCGCTCTGCTAACAAGGTTATGTGTATGCGCAAAAGCTACACAAAGGGCTGTATGTACGAGCGAAATCGCGCCTTAGTTGACGGCTCGGACACGCTCATTTGCTACCTTAGAAAAAACTCAGGCGGCACTGCCTACACCGTAAATTACGCAATAGAACAAAATAAACACGTTATCCGTCTGTGATAGCGTGTTTTTTATAAGTTTTGGGCGAAAAATGTCAAAAATTCGCAAATTATTTTTTTGTTCTTTACATAGCAGAATAAAATTGCTATAATGAATATAATTAGTAATCTAAAAAGGAACAGATGTATGGGAAAGATTATCGTTTTTGCAAACCAGAAGGGCGGCGTTGGAAAAACCACCTGCGCAGTTAACGTTGCGGCAGGTATTGCGGCCCTCGGCAGGCGTGTGCTTATTGTGGATATTGACCCTCAGGGCAACGCAACAAGCGGCTTTGGTATAAATAAAAGAAACGTTTTGCGCTCGTCCTATGACGTGCTCTGTACGGGGGCTACCGCCGCCGAGGCAACTATTAAGAACGTCTGCAAAAATTTAGACGCTATTCCTTCGAGCCTAAACTTAGCCGGCGCCGAAATCGAGCTCGCCGCACAAGAAGGTAGGGAAGCTCGTCTTAAAAAGGCGCTCTCGCTCGTGCGCGAGCAGTATGATTATATTTTCATCGACTGTCCGCCGTCCCTGGGTGTGCTTACAATAAATGCGCTTTGCGCTTGCGACAGCGTGCTCATTCCTATTCAGTGTGAGTATTATGCGCTTGAGGGTCTCTCGCAGCTTATGAACAGCGTTCGCACAATTAAGAGGCTCTATAATCCCACAATCGGAATTGAGGGTGTTGTGCTGACGATGTACGACGGCAGACTTAACCTCACCTCTGAAGTCGCAAACGAGATTAAAAAGTACTTTCCCAATAAGGTTTACAAGACGGCAATTCCCCGAAACGTTCGTCTTTCGGAGGCTCCCAGCTTCGGCAAGCCGGTTATCTACTATGACCCTGCTTCACGTGGAGCAAAGGCTTATATGGAGCTTTGCAGCGAGATAATTAGTAAAAATAGATAACTAACTGTATAAATCTACTTTAATATTATATATTGTAAAGGAGAAAAGCCAAATGGCAGTAAAAAAAGGTGGTCTCGGAAAGGGACTTGACGCACTTTTTCAGGATAACATTATGGAGAGCGACAGCGGAGTTGTAACCCTGCGCCTATCCGAAATAAAACCCAACCATGAGCAGCCGAGAAAGCATTTTGACGAGACTGCACTTTTGGAGCTTGCTGATTCCATCCGCGAGCACGGCGTTCTTCAGCCGCTTATCGTTCGTCCTCTTTTAGGCGGCGAATATCAGCTTATTGCAGGCGAGCGCAGATATAGAGCCGCTCATATTGCAGAGGTTGCATCTGTGCCGGTTATTATCCGTGAATTTTCGGATATCGAGGCTATGGAGGTTGCCCTTGTTGAAAACCTTCAAAGACGTGACTTAAACCCCGTTGAAGAAGGCGAGGGCTATAAGGCACTGGCCGAGCAGTTTAGCTTAACTCAGGCAGAGATTGCTAAAAAGGTCGGAAAGTCGAGAAGCGCCGTTGCAAACGCAATGCGCCTTGTAGAGCTTCCCGATGAGGTTAAGAACGCAGTTGCCGGGGGCGAGCTTTCGATGGGTCACGCAAGAGCTCTGCTCTCGCTTCAGGAGCCCGAGCAGATAAAGGCGGCCGCCGCTCAGGTTATCGAAAAAGAGCTTTCGGTTAGACAAACCGAGCAGATGGTTTCCAAAATGCAGAGAACCCCCAAGCCTTCAAAAACTCAGAGCCTCGCTCCGAGCTTTTATAAGGAGCTTGAAATCGCCCTCGAGAAAACCTGGGGCAGAAAAATCAGAATTAAGCCCTCGGGCGAAAATGCAGGTAGCATCACAGTTGACTATTTAAGCCGTGAGGATCTTATAGAACTCACCGAACGTCTCACCGGCAAGAAAATCGACGACGCAGAATTCTAATTAAATAAATAAAAAATAGAAAAGCGCAGGCAACCGCCTGCGCTTTTACTTTTTGTTATATTATATATTTATTATACAAATAGTTTATAAAATCAAGCCAAAATCCTTTATTTTTGCTCGTTTTTCAGCTTTTCGATGTATTCTGTGTAAGAAATTTCGGTGTCAACAATCATCGACCCGTGGTAGCTGTCGACCCTTTTCATAACCATATAATCGCCAAATTGGTCACGAAGCATCTCGTCAAAGCCGACTGGCGCATTGATTTGTGTGTCCTCAAAGGGCAGGCTCACAACGTCGTCATAAATTCGTCTATTGTACTTAAGGCGCTCGTCGTTGGGGTCAAAGCTGATAAATCCGACCCTCTGTGTCTTTTCTCCGTTATACATTTTGCAAAGCTTTTCCATTTTAGCGTACTGCTTTTTGTGAGAGTAGAAAACCGAAATTACAGACACAGCAAGCCTCTTTATTTTGTTAGAAATGCCGCTCAGCTGTCCCTCGGGAAATCTTGCGCCGTTATTTAAAAGGCGGTTTATCGAGTGCAGAGCTTTTCTCTGCTTTTCGGCGAGCCTTTCATCGTCGGGGATTGCGTCAACGGGGAAGATGTCGATAAAAATCCCTTGATTAAATGGCACACGCAGAGCCTCGCACTCGAGAGCCGCAGTAGTATTTGACTTTCTCAGCTGAGCGTGACCGCGGTAGTAGTTTTTATCCGAATAGGCGGTCTGGAAAAAATAAGGCTCGGAAAATTCAGAGTCTGCAACCGAAAGAAGCTTATCATAATCCTCGCGCAGCATCATAATGTCAATGTCGTCGTCCCAAGGGATAAAGCCCTTGTGACGAACAGCGCCTAAGAGTGTACCGCCCGAAGCATAGTATTTAAGATTGTGCTTATGACAAACCTTTTTAAAGCACTCAAACAGCTCGAGCTCCACCGCCCACAGCTTTTGAAGCTCTGCGCTAACCTCTACACCGTCGCGCACTATGTCTTTAAACTCATTTTGCATTAAAGTCACCTTTTTTGCTTTAATTTTTTAATTTCCTCAAACACGATAGGATCGCGTGTAATTAAAAGTCCAAGAGCATAAATTACAACTCCCACCGCAACCTGAACTATAAGGGCGGTCGGGGTGTGCCAGTTTCTGCCGATAAGCCAAACGGTAGCGAGCATAACGCTTGAGATACCAACGTAGCGCAGCGAGGTCTTAAAAAAGTCCCAAAGCGTTAGATACTCTCGCATAAAACTGATATACATAAGGGTGATAACACCCTCGGCAATCAGCGACGAGACAACCGCGCCGTAGCTTTTAAAAATGGGAATAAGAATAAGGTTTAGAATAAAATTAACACCTGCACCGATTAAAATGGCACGGTTTGCCTTTGACCTAAGTCCGCAGGGGGTTAAGTAAAGCGTTCCGATAATGTTGCTGATTCCGATAATGAAAACAAGCGGCGAGAAAAGCATAATAACAGGGGCAACCTTGTCGAAGCCCTCGCCGAAAAAGATAGGAACAAAGTTTCTCGCGCAGGCAACAAGCCCAAAAATCATCGGCAGGGAAATAAGACACATAACCTGGAAGGTTTTGCCGATATATTTTTTGATTTTGTCGTCCTTGCCCTGCCCAAAAAGGTAGGAGGTTCGCATTCCAACGGTGATATTGAGCGAGGTGATAACTGTAAGCAGCAGTGTAATAACTCTGTGACCCTGCTCGTAGTAGCCGTTTTCAACGGCATCTCTTGTCAGAAAGCCGAGCATTGTGCGGTCTAAAACCGTGTAAACCGAGTTGGCAACAACGGGAATGAAGAAAACGAGAATCTGCCGAAGATGCGAAAAGATATTAAGACTGCGGCGAGCGACGGGGATAAGATATTTTTTAACCCTCGCCATTGTAAGTAGGTTTGCAAAAAGGGTTGAGCCGGTTTGAATAAAGATATAAAGAGCAAGGTCGCTTTCAGTCTTTACAAAAATAAATATCAGCGCAACCGATAGGGCTTTGATTATAAAATTGCGAATTGTAAGTCCACGAAAATCCTCCATCGCTTGCAAATACCAAGTAAAATCAAAGGCGACCGACAAAATGGTAACACCGCAAGCGAGGTAGACGATAACGTTGTTCTTATTTATGGCAACCGCAATAAGATAGCCGATAATGCAGAAAATGGTTGTGATAACTCTGATGATGGAAAGCTCCCAAAAGGTTTGAGAGCATAATTCGCGGTCGTTTCGGTGAATGGAAATCTCGCGCGCACCATAGGCGGATATTCCAAGCGCCGCAAAGAGCGCAAAATAGATTGCAATGGAGTTTGCGTAGCTGTAATATCCGATTAAAACCGCCCCGAAAATACGGGAAACGTATGGCATGGTGATAATAGGCGCAAGAATAGAAAAAACCTGCAACCCAACGTTGTATAAATAATTCTTTTTTACGCTTTGCAAAAAGGTTTTTTCACTCCTTCCCAGAGCCTTTCAAAAAAGCCTTCCTCACCGCAGTTTGCAAAGTAGGAAATTGCGAAGATGGTAAGCATTGAAAAGGGTGCATTTGTTATAAATAACATTCCGAAGAATATGAGCGCAAAGGGTAAAATGCTGTTTCTCTCGGCTTTTTCGCTTGCAAAAACGGCTTTAACTGCCGAGAGAATGTAAAACATAAATAGCCAAAGTCCGCCTTGAGCGAGCAGAACAGCAAGACCCATGCTAAGCCCGTCGTTTGCGCGATAGGCGTACTCGAAATGCGTGATAACTGCGCTGTCGTTATAATATCCTGCGCCGAACAGCACCGATGACTTGAAAGCCTCAAGGCATGCGTTAAAATCGTCAAGCCTTATAAAGAAGGAGTGACTTTTGGATTTTTCTAAAAGCACAAACGCCGCAAAGCCCAAAGAGAGCAAAACCGCCGAGCCTTTAAGCAGCACAAATTTAGCTCCCTTTTTATCCCAAAACAAGAATTTAAGGAGCAGCGCGGCGCACACGAGCAGGATTGCCTTTGCCGAAAAGCTTGTAAGAGTTGCAAGAATGAGAACAATAATTCTGTAGGGCGAAGCCTTTTTGCGAAGAAACA
>JAZRHT010000076.1:0-5013 GCA_045644905.1 Oscillospiraceae bacterium | reverse complement strand
TGCGAAGATAACGAGCAGAACAAAGAAAATTACAGCGAGGACAATAAAGGTGGCAAGGTTTGCAAGGACAGTCCCTGAAATTGCGGCACCGACAAGCAGACCTATTGTAAAGGTGAGCAGGGCGATAAGGATAGCGGGAATTAAGAAATAACAGTTGCTTCGGGAGCGAGTGCAGGAGGTGTAGTTATTACACGTCATATTACATCTTCCTTTTTATTTGATTGGGAAAATGCTTCCCAATTTCATTTTATGCCCTGCTCTGTTTTATGGTTACAAAAAATCCCCTCTCAGTAAGAGGGGACTTTTTCATTAAAGTTTATCTGCAATATCAAGAATAAGTTTTTCGGTTTTATCCCAGCCGAGGCAGGGGTCGGTTATCGACTTGCCGTAAATATGCTCGCCGATGCCTTGCGCTCCGTCCTCAATATAGCTTTCTATCATAAGACCCTTAACCAGCTTTTTGATATCGCCATTACGATTGCGGCTATTAGCAACCTCGTTTGCAATTCTTATCTGCTCTAAATAGTTTTTACCTGAGTTTGCGTGGTTTGTGTCGATTATCGCAGAGGGGTTTAAAAGTCCCGATTTTGCATACAAATCAGAGAGCTTTAAAAGATCATCATAATGATAATTGGACACGTTTTTGCCGGTGAAATCTGTATAACCTCGCAGTACTGCGTGGGCGCAGGGGTTACCTGCACTCTCTACCTCCCAGCCACGATATAGAAAAACGTGACTATGCTGAGCGGCGGTTATGGAATTCATCATAATAGAAAGGTCGCCGCTTGTGGGGTTTTTCATTCCGACGGGGATAGACAGTCCGCTTGAAACTAAGCGGTGCTGCTGATTTTCAACCGAGCGTGCGCCTACTGTAGCATAGGAGAGCAGATCGGAAAGGTAGCGGAAATTTTCGGGATAAAGCATTTCGTCGGCGCAGGAAAAATCATAATCACGAAGCACCGTTACGTGAATATCACGAATAGTGATAATGCCCTTTAGCATGTCGGGTTTTTCGTCGGGATCGGGCTGATGGAGCATACCCTTATAGCCATCCCCCGTTGTGCGGGGCTTGTTTGTGTAAATTCTCGGAATAATGAGAATTTTATCCTCAACCTTATCCTGCAATTTTCTCAGGCGGGAAATATAATCGAGAACGCTATCCCTGCTATCTGCCGAGCAAGGCCCTATAACAAGCAGAAATTTATCGCTTTTTCCCTCGAAAACGGCTCTTATCTCGTTATCACGATTTTTCTTTACCTCTGCCATTTTCTCACTAATGGGATATTCTTCTTTTATATCCTTTGGGATAGGGAGTTTTCTATAAAATTGCATATTCATATTGGTTTGAGCCTTCTTTTTAAAAAATTATCGGTCATCAGATAGTATTTCTATTTTTATTCCTAATTCTTTTATTTTCTCAAAGAAATCGGGGAAGCTTTTTTCTACTGCCTCTGCCCCCTCGATAACTCCGCCGTTTTTGGTTAAAAGAAGAGCGAGAGCCATAACGATTCTGTGGTCATTATGCGAATTTATCGGCTCTGTTGGGGTTTTGAGGGTAGATTTCTTGACGCTCACAGAGTTTTCAAAAACCTCTATCTCAACGCCGAGCTTTGAAAGCTCCTGGCGCATCGCCTCTGCTCTATCGCTCTCTTTTATTTTAAGCCTTGCCGTCCCTATAAATTCTGCGCCATATTGAGAAGCAAGCGCAAAAAGGACAGGCGCTAAATCGGGGCAATCTGAGAGGTCAAAATGTTTCTTTCCATTTAAAAGGGCGGCATATATATCCTTATAAATTCTGTCGCCTTGCTGGCTTTTTTCATTAAGACCTTCTACTGAAACGTTGCCGCCAAGAAGGTTAAAACCTTCTAAAAAGGCGGCATTTGAATAGTCGCCTTCGATGGTATAATCAGTATTTTGGTATTTCTGATTTCCTTTTATATAAAAAACGTTGTTTTCTCCTGCAATCTGTATGCCAAACTCTTTTAAGGTGCTTAAAGTTAGGTCAATATAAGATGCGCTCTCGAATTTTCCTATGATTTCGATGCTGCTATCTCGGTCTAAGAGAGGCAGGGCGAACATAAGCCCCGAAACAAACTGGCTTGAAATATCGCCACTAAGCCTATAATTTCCCGCTTTTAATTTTCCGCAGACAGTAACGCTGTTTTTTGTTTTCTCAAAAAGAATGCCGTTTTGCTCTGCGATCTGCTCGTAAATATCAAGCGGTCTTTCAAAAAGTCGTTCGCTTCCCGTAAGGGTTATTTTTCTATCCGATAGCATACAAAGAGGAAGCAAGAATCTGAGTGTGCTTCCACTCTCATTACAGAAAAGGGTGGCATTTTCAATAGGCGCAAAGGGGCTAAGCGCACCTATTGAAATACTATTTCCCTCTGTCTTGACTTTTGCGCCGAGGGCGGTAAGGCAGGATATGGTTGCCTCTATGTCCTTAGAAAAAGCGATGTTTTTAATACTGCTTTTTTCAGAGAGGGCAGAGCAAATAAGAGCCCTATGCGCCATACTTTTAGATGGCGGAGCGCTTATTCTTCCCTTTGCCTCGGACTTAAAAATCCTAACCTTCATTTATTTTTCACCGCTTTTATTTTTTAAAAAGTCTATTGCCTCGAGATATCCCTCAAAGCCGTGACCTGCTATCGTTTTTTTACAATAGGCGCGCACGTAACTAATCTGACGAAAATCCTCGCGCTTTGAAACATCCGAAATATGCACCTCAACAGTAGGTAATCCGACCGCCTTGAGCGCATCCAAAATGGCAACGCTTGTGTGGGTGTAGGCGGCGGGGTTTATAACAATGCCGTCAAAATTCTTATAGGCACTCTGAATTTTATCAACGAGGTCTCCCTCGTGGTTTGACTGATAGATTTCGACCTCTACACCATTTTTCTCAGCGTGTGCGTTTATCATATCACAAAGGTCGGCATAGGTATTTGCTCCGTAAATCTCGGGCTCACGAATGCCGAGCATATTGAGGTTTGGTCCGTTAATCACAAGTACCTTCATTTTTAAATTCCTCTTTTATTATTTCTGCATTTTTTACTGCATCATCGCCACATTTTAAATGCACGTCGGCGCAAGCACAGTAAATACTATATCGCTCGTTATATCTTTTTTCTAAGTCTTGTGCGGTGCTTGAAAGTGGTCGGTCGCCCGTTGCCTCTATTGAAGAAAGGGGGCGGTCAATAAAATAAATTCTACCGTTATAGGAGAGAAACTCGGTGTTTTTAGAATTCAAAACCGCTCCGCCGCCCGTTGCAATAACTGTGTGCGAGAGCTTTGCTATTTCAGAAATAACCTCACTCTCAATTTTTCTAAAGCCGCCTTCCCCTACTTCGCTGAAAATTTGGGGAATGGTTTTGCCTGTTTTTTTGACTATCTCTTCGTCAGAATCGACAAAATTCATATCAAGGTCAGCGGCTAAAATCTTACCTATGGTGGATTTGCCACTGCCGGGCATTCCAACAAGCACGATATTCTGCTTTTCTAAAACGAGGCTTTTATAAACCGCCTCGATTTTTTCTTCGGGAACTTTTTCTCCCGTAAACTTTTCGGCGGCAAAAGCGCCTTGAGCAACGAGCATATAAAGTCCGCCTACCCCTTTTATTCCTTTTTTTCTCGCATCGGTAACAAGTTTACTGCGAAGCGGATTGTAAACCGCATCAACAACTCCCGAAAGGGCGGGAAAATCGCCGACGTCGATGGCACTGCCATCTATATTGGGGTACATTCCCAAGGGGGTTGTGTTTACGATTATCTCGGCGTCACTATGCAAAGATTTGGCGGTTTCGTATGAGATAAAGCCGTCTTTTTCGGTTCTTGAAACTGTCAAAATCTCTTTTGCGCCGAGGTGCTCTAAAACAGCGTTTGCGGTTTTGGAAGTGCCGCCACTGCCTAAAATCAGAGCCTTTTTGCCCTCTACCTCCATGCCGTTTCTCTTTATAAGGGCGCACATACCCGAAAAGTCGGTGTTGTAGCCGTAGAGCTTGCCGTCTTTGTTTACGATTGTGTTAACAGCGCCGATTTTCTTGGCAGTGTCGCTTATTTCATAAAGGTGAGGTATAACATCGAGCTTATATGGAATGGTGACATTTATTGCCTTAAAATCTCGCTTTGTCATAAAGGCGTCAAGTTCGCCCCTTGGAATTTCGCAAAGCTCATAAGCATAGTCAAAAAGCCTTGCGTGAATTTCACGAGAAAAGCTATGACCTAATTTTTCTCCGATACAGCCGTAAATCATTTTTCACCCAACCAATCTGTTCCAAAACGGCCCGAAAGAATGTCTGAAAGCACGATAGCCGTGACACAGTCGACAACGATTCTCGCTCTGTGAACGATGCAGGGGTCGTGTCTGCCTCCTGCCGCGAGGGTCGCATTTTTCATTTCTTTAAAGTCAACTGTGTTCTGCTCTTTTGAAATGGTGGGGGTGGGTCTTATGGCGGTTTTAAAGAGAATGGGCGCACCATTTGTGATGCCGCCGTTTATCCCGCCGCTATTGTTTGTGGCGGTTTTAATTTTGCCATTTTCTACATAGAAAGGATCGTTTGCCTGCGAGCCTTTCATATCAGAAAGGGCAAAGCCCGCTCCAAATTCTATGCCTTTAACTGCGGGAATTGAGAAAATCGCATGAGAGAGAAGACTCTCAACGCTATCGAAAAACGGCTCGCCGAGGCCCTCGGGAAGTCCGATAACAGCAGTTTCTAATACACCGCCAACGCTATCGCCCTCAAGCTTTGCTTTTTTGATTTTCTCTTGCATCTCTAAGCCTTTGCCATCATCCAAAACGGCAAATTCCTTTTTGGAAAGTGTCTTTATATCATCGGAAAGTACACCGAATTCTCTATCCGAAATGCCTGCGCATTTTTTTATGTGAGTGCCGATTTCTATTCCCTTTTTAGAGAGAGCCAAGAGAAAAATTGCACCTGCGGCGCAGAGAGCCGCAGTTATTCTGCCGCTAAAATGTCCGCCACCGCGATAATCCTGAAAGCCGTGGTATTTGCAGTT
>JAZRHT010000075.1:0-13741 GCA_045644905.1 Oscillospiraceae bacterium | reverse complement strand
ACTTCGAGTACTTTACCCTTCTGGCCCTTGTCGTCACCCGAGATGATTAAGACGGTATCGCCTGTTTTAACGTGAATTTTATTCATTGCCGACACCTCCGATTAAAGTACTTCGGGAGCCAGGGAGAGAATCTTGAGATAATCATGATCTCTGAGCTCTCTTGCTACTGGTCCAAAAATACGTGTACCTCTGGGGTTTTTATCTTCTCTGATGATAACAGCAGCATTTTCATCAAATCTGATGTAAGTGCCGTCATCTCTGCGGACTCCCTTTGCAGAGCGGACAATAACCGCTCTAACAACGTCGCCCTTCTTTACAACTCCGCCGGGAGCTGCCTTTTTAACGGATGCCACGATGACATCACCAATGTTGGCGTACCTCCTGCGTGTACCGCCAAGCACACGGATGCACATAAGTTCTTTTGCACCGGTGTTGTCGGCCACTTTGAGGTAGGTTTGCATCTGAATCATGATGCTTCCTCCTTAATGTCCAGTAAGACCCTCTTATAAAGCTTGGAAGCGGCAACGCCTTACCGCCTTTACACCTTAAAGGCTGCCTTACGGCCTATTTTTTATTTTTTTATTTATTTTGCTTTCTCGATGATCTCGACAACTCTCCATCTCTTATCCTTAGAGAGAGGGCGGGTTTCCATGATCATAACCTTATCGCCTACACCGCAAGCGTTCTGCTCATCGTGAGCCTTGAATTTAACGGTGCGCTTGATAATCTTTTTGTAAAGCGGGTGGCGGACATTATCCTCGATGGCAACAACAACGGTTTTGTCCATCTTGTCGCTAACGACCTTGCCTACTCTTGTTTTTCTTAAAGTTCTTTCAGCCATGGTTTAAATCCTCCTTCCGCTTACTGTGCATCTTTCAGCTGTTTTTCCTTGATGATGGTCATAACTCTTGCGATGTCTTTCTTGACAGAGTTGATTCTCATAGGATTTTCAAGCTGATTGATAGCGTGCTGGAAACGAAGATTGAAGAGCTCATCTTTGAGATCTTTTAAAAGCTGATTTAACTCGAGCTCGTTTTTATCGCGAAGTTCTGCAGTTTTCATTACTCCTCAACCTCCTGTTCCTTTTTAACAAACTTACATTTTACGGGGAGCTTGTGCATAGCAAGTCTGAGAGCCTCTCTTGCGACTTCCTCATTAACTCCGCCGATTTCAAACATAACTCTGCCGGGCTTTACGACAGCAACCCAGTACTCAGGGCTACCTTTACCGGAACCCATTCGGGTTTCAGCAGGTTTCTCGGTAATGGGCTTGTCAGGGAAGATCTTAATCCAAACCTGACCGCCTCTCTTGATATAACGGGTCATAGCGATACGAGCAGCCTCGATCTGATTGGAGGTGATCCAAGAAGGCTCGAGTGCCTGGATACCGAAATCACCGTAAGTCACCTTGTTGCCGCGGGTGGCCTCACCCTTCATGCGACCTCTGTGAACTCTTCTGTATTTTACTCTCTTAGGCAGAAGCATTACTTGCTACCTCCTTCCTTTCGAGTGTTCTTAGCGTTAGCAAGAACCTCTCCGGTGTAAACCCAGACTTTAACGCCGATACGGCCGTAAGTTGTAGCAGCCTCAGCAAAACCGTAGTCAATGTCAGCACGGATGGTCTGGAGGGGAATAGTTCCCTCGTGATACTGCTCGGTACGAGCAATTTCAGCTCCGCCAAGACGTCCGGAAACGCTAACCTTGATACCCTTTGCGCCGAGCTTCATAGCTCTTCCGATTGCCATTTTCATAGCTCTACGGAAGGAAGCACGTTTCTCGAGCTGAGCAGCGATGCTTTCAGATACGAGCTGTGCGTTAAGGTCCATATTCTTAACTTCTGTAACTTTGATGTCAACATTCTTACCGAGCATTTTAGCTAAGTCTAAACGAAGCTTCTCGATTTCAGCGCCGCCCTTACCAATGATGATACCGGGCTTTGCGCAGAAGATGTTAACTCTTACGAGAGAATCAACTCTCTCGATTTCGATGCGGGGAACACCTGCATCGTAGCATCTCTTTTTGAGATATTTTCTCAGGTTGTAGTCTTCAACGAGAGTGTCTCCGAAGGTTGCGTCAGATGCATACCAACGGGAATCCCAATCCTTGATGACACCGACTCTGAGTCCGTGGGGATTAACTTTCTGGCCCATAGTTTGCCTCCTATTCTTTCTCCTTCAGAACGAGGGTGATGTGTGATGATCTTTTGAGTACTCTGAATGCTCTACCCTGTGCACGGGGTCTGATGCGCTTCATGATCGGTCCGGGGCAAACAAAGCATTCTGAAACGTAAAGCTTTGTTTTGTCCATGTTGTGATTGTTCTCTGCGTTAGCAATGGCCGATGCAAGAAGTTTTACAAGCAGTTCCGATGCAGCCTTAGGGGTGTGTTTCAGAATTGCCATAGCCTTTTCAGCATCCTGGTTTCTGATAAGATCGAGAACGATCTGCACCTTTCTGGGCGAGATGCGAGCATATCTGAGGTATGCTTTTGCTTCCATTTTTGTATCCTCCTTCTGGCCTATTTAGTGTTGGATGTTTTACTTCCCGAGTGACCCTTAAAGGTTCTTGTGGGAGCAAACTCACCAAGCTTATGACCGACCATATCCTCCGTGACATATACGGGGACATGCTTACGTCCGTCATGAACGGCGATAGTGTGTCCGACAAATTCGGGGAATATTGTAGAAGCTCTGTCCCAAGTTTTGAGAACACGCTTCTCACCTGCTTCGTTCATAGCAACGATTCTTTTATAAAGAGCCTCTTGTACGTAAGGGCCTTTCTTAACACTTCTTCCCATTTAAATGCCTCCTTTCAGCTTACTTGCCGTTGCGGCGCTTTACAATGAGCTTATCGGAGCTCTTGTGCTTAGCTCTGGTCTTGTATCCAAGAGCAGGCTTGCCCCAAGGAGTAACAGGACCGGGACGACCGATGGGGGATTTACCCTCACCACCACCGTGGGGGTGGTCACAGGGGTTCATAACAGAACCTCTAACGGTGGGACGCCAACCCATGTGACGCTTTCTACCAGCCTTACCGATGCTTACGTTCTCGTGGTCGATGTTACCAACCTGGCCGATAGTTGCCATACCCTCAACGGGAACATTTCTAAGTTCGCCGGAAGGAAGACGGATAAGTGCGTAAACGCCTTCTTTAGCCATGAGCTGAGCCATGATGCCGGCGCTTCTTGCAAGCTGAGCGCCCTTACCGGGGTAAAGCTCGATGTTGTGAATGAAGGTACCAACGGGGATGTTGGTAAGAGGAAGTGCGTTACCGGGCTTAATGTCAGCGTCGGGACCCGAAACAACGGTGTCACCTACGTTAAGGCCAACGGGAGCCAGGATGTATCTTCTCTCTTTGTCCTCATATTCGAGGAGCGCGATGTGTGCGCTTCTGTTAGGATCGTACTCAAGGGAAAGAACTGTTGCAGGAATTCCTGCCTTGTCTCTCTTGAAGTCGATAATTCTGAATTTTCTCTTATTTGCTCCGCCTCTGTGACGAACGGTGATGCGGCCGTAGCTGTTTCTACCGTTGATCTTATCAGTTTTAGCAATCAGGGATTTTTCAGGACCTTTCTTGGAAAGCTGGCTGAAATCGGTGACTGTCATCTGACGTCTGGCGGGAGTAGTAGGCTTATAGGTCTTAATTGCCATTTTGTTTCACTCTCCTGTTCGGCTTTGCGGGCTTAGGCAAGGGCCCATATACTGCCGTTATTAAATAGTTCGGAATTAGGCGAGGTTATCGAAGAACTCGATTGTTTTGGAATCCTCGGTAACAGTAACAATAGCCTTTTTCCAGTCAGGACGATAGCCTTCGTTTCTGCCCATTCTCTTGAGTTTGCCCTTGCAGTTCATGATGTTAACCTTCTTAACGTTAACGCCAGCGAAGATTTCCTCGATAGCATTCTTAACGTCAATCTTGGTTGCGTCTACTGCAACAGCAAAGGTGTATTTTTTGGAAGCCAGACCCGAAACGGATGCTTCAGTAATGATAGGCTTTAAAATGATGTCGCGGGCTGTTTTCATTTATCATACACCTCCTCAATTTTGAGTGCTGCATCTTTAGCTAAGATGAGCTTATCGTGATTTAAGATGTCATAGGTGCTGATGGTGTTGTAAAGAGCGGTTGTAACTCCGGGGATGTTAGCTGCGCTCTTGATAACAGCGTTATCAACTGCGGGCATAACAATGAGAGCCTTCTTATCAGCGCCAAGAGCCTTGAGCATCTCAACCATTTTCTTGGTTTTGATTTCCTCGAAGGAAATCTTGTCAACAACGATGAGGTCTTTGTCAAGCACCTTGCTGGAAAGAGCAGAGAGAAGTGCGAGCTTTCTAACCTTCTTGTTGAGTGTGTATCTGTAGCTACGGGGCTTAGGACCGAGAGCGATACCGCCGTGTGTCCACTGGGGAGCACGGATGGAGCCCTGACGTGCGTGGCCTGTACCCTTCTGTCTCCAAGGCTTACGTCCGCCGCCGGAAACCTCTGTTCTGGTGAGTGTGGACTGTGTGCCCTGTCTCTGGTTGGCGAGGTAATTTACAACTGCCTCATGCATAACAACAGCGTTGGGCTCGATGCCGAATACTGTTTTGGACAGTCTCATTTTGGAAACCTCGTTGCCTGCCATATCAAAAACTTTAACCTGTGGCATTGTGCTTCCTCCTTCCCTTACGCCTTAACGCTGTCGGAGATGCAAACGATTCCATTCTTGGGACCGGGGATAGCACCCTTCAGCGCAATGAGATTGTTTTCAACGTCAACTTTAACAACTTCAAGGTTCTGGACAGTAACTCTGTTAGCACCCATGTGACCGGGGAGCTTCTTGCCCTTCATAACTCTTGAAGGATCGGAACAAGCACCGTTAGAACCTGCGTGACGGTGAACAGGGCCTGTACCGTGAGTTTCCTTAAGTCTTGCAAAACCGTGTCTCTTGATAACGCCTGCGTAGCCCTTACCTTTGCTGGTTCCAACTACATCAACCTTATCGCCGATAACGAAGGTGTCAGCCTTAATGATGTCACCAACGTTTACTGCTTCACAGTTTTCAAAACGGAATTCTCTGAGTGTTTTCTTGTTTGCGACATTTGCTTTTGCAAAGTGTCCTTTTCTGGGACGGTTGACATTCTTTTCCTTAGCATCGCCAAAACCGAACTGCACGGCTTCATAACCGTCGTTTTCGATTGTCTTTTTCATGACGACAACACAGGGGCCTGCTTCTACAACAGTAACAGGAACTACCTTACCCTTCTCATCGAAGAGCTGTGTCATACCGACCTTTTTGCCGATAATCGCTTTCTGCATTTTTTCTACCTCCAAAATTGGTTATTGGTTGACTCTCTCGAGCCAACATGACCTGCTCACCGAAACTTAGTATTTAATTTCGATGTCCACACCTGCAGGTAGCTGGAGCTTGGTCAGAGCGTCTACTACGTCGTTTGAAGGACGTACAACGTCGATCAGTCTCTTGTGTGTTCTCATCTCAAACTGCTCACGGCTGTCCTTGTACTTATGAACAGCACGGAGAATGGTTACGATCTCTTTCTCAGTAGGAAGAGGAATCGGTCCGGAAACCTTTGCGCCAGCTTTTCTTGCTGTCTCAACGATTTTCTCTGCCGACTGATCAACTAACTGATGATCATAGCCCTTGAGTCTGATTCTGATTTTCTGAGTAACTGCCACTTAAATCGCCTCCCTTTGTTTTTGCGGGGCAACGCTTATCAATTTTCCGTGGGTTTAGGCTCATTTTGTCTGTAAATCCGCTATTCTGAATTTCCACGCCTCCGTGCGTTTCGCTCTCGGACAATGAAAAACCGAAAAACTTGCAACCCCAAGTTTTCCGGACAGAACAACATTTTTACCTTGCTTTTGGGCGCATTATGGCAAATTTTTGGCATAATACGGCCATTTAAGCAATTCACAGAACCTGTGTCGGTATTGATGTCGCCCGGTTTAAAATCGGACATACTCGGCGGAAATTACCTGCCATACCGGCAGCAACCTCCCGCTTCAACGCATATCTTGTGCAGTCTCGCTTAACTATTATATATTAAACACACGCAAAAATCAAGTGTTTTTTTAAATTTTTTTAAAAAATTTTTAGGTAATTTTTGCCCAAAAAATAAAGATTTTTTTACCTCAATATATAGGGAATTTCCTTGACTTATCCACCCTCTGTGGTATAATTAAGAAAAACACAACACGGAGGCGCCATATATGAAACAAATTAGCCTTATGACAAGCAACATTTGTTGCTGGGGAAAGGGCGATCATTCGGTTGCAAAAAGACTTCCCCGAGTAAAAGAAATTTACAAGAAGTTTCTGCCCGACCTTATCGGAACTCAGGAGACCACATTAGTTTGGAAGAACTATCTTATTGAAGCTCTGCCTGAGTATGCAGTTGTTGGCGAGGCAAGAGATGACTACGAGGGCAACGGCGAACACTGTGTTATATTATATAAGAAGGAAAGATTCGATTTAATCAAAACCGAGACCTTTGCGCTTTCCGAAACAGGCGAGTTCGCATCTCTCGGCTGGGGCGAGGAATATCCGAGAATCTGCACATACGCAGTTTTAAAGGATAAGGAAAGCGGAAAGGAAATCGCATTCTTCAACACCCACCTTGCTCTTAAAGACGAAGCAAGAATAAATATGTTAAATCTCGTTTTTGACAAGGTAAAGGAAATTGGACTTCCCGCGCTACTGACCGGCGACTTTAATACAACCGAAAGCTCGGAATCCTATAAAGCCTGCCTCGAGCTTTTTGATGATGCCAAGTTCATCGCCGCAAAAACCGAGGACAGCTTTACCTGGCACGGATATTTCGGCGAGGATTTTGTAAATCAAGAGAAGTTTAGCCGCTACGACAGCTCCCCCATCGACTACTGTATGTGCAGCAAGGGAATGTTCGAGGTAGAGAGCTATGAGATCGTCCGCACACAGTCGAGCGACGGCTTCCCCATTTCCGACCACTATCCCGTTATGGCAAAGCTGACACTTAAATAAGGAGAAATAAAATGAAAACAGTTTATACTTTTAACAAAGAAAACGGAATCAGCGATGATTTTGAGTACGCCCTGTCCCCTCTCTATCACGAATGCCCCAAGTTCAGACAGTATGACGATTTTATCGGCAACTATGATATGGGCGATACTTCCGAAAAGGCAAGTATTTTTGATTATGACTATATAAGCCTCATTTCTAAAAAGAAATACAAGAGTGGCGTTAAGTTTTCGCTCAAATGCTCGTTTGAGAAATTTGGAGCTCCCCTCTTAGTTCTTGGAAACGAGATTTCCGAACGAGAAAACGGTATTAAGGAATACGGACTTCACTTTGAAATCGTCGCTTTCGAGCGTGGCTGCAATGTTTGGCACTTAATTCCCTTCCCCGAGCAGACAAAGCGTCCGATGAAAGCCTTAAAAACAGGCTTCTCGGAGTTTAAGCTCGAGGGCGGAGAGATGATCGACATCACCTGCGAGGTCAAGGGCAAGTTTTTACACATAAACGTAAACGGAAACGAATTTGTCTGCGGCGACCCCATGATCCCCTCGGAATTTCACATCGGCTTTACCGCTTGCGAAGGCAGAAACAAATTCTATTCTTTAACTATTGAGGAATAAGCCTAATCAAAAACACAAATTAAAAGAGCACTCTCAAATTGAGAGTGCTCTTTTATTAGGCTCCCTCTGACGAGGGAGCCTTTTATCCAACAACGCGTTTTTAAAAAATAAAAAAGAGCGTGGACAAATCCACGCTCTTTTCATTTTTCGGAAAGCGAACTTATTTGAGTTCAACCTTTGCGCCAGCCTCTTCGAGCTTAGCTTTGATTTCCTCAGCCTCTGCCTTAGCAGCGCCCTCTTTGAGAGCCTTAGGAGCAGACTCAACGAACTCTTTGGACTCTTTAAGTCCGAGACCGGTGATGTCTTTAACAGCCTTAATAACAGCCATTTTGTTTTCGCCAACTTCAGCGAGAACTACGTCGAAGGAATCCTTCTCAGCAGCGGCAGCTTCGCCACCTGCTGCAGGAGCAGCAACAACTGCAGCAGCTGCAGAAACGCCAAACTCCTCTTCGAGTGCTTTTACGAGCTCGTTGAGCTCAAGAACGGTAAGAGCTTTGATCTCTTCGATCATTGCTAAGATTTTCTCTGATGCCATGATAATTATCCTCCATTTTAATTTTGTTTTTTAATTTTAGTTTCCCGACTGTGCGGGTATTAGTTTTGCCTGCTTACTTTATGCGCAGGACTTAAAGGAATACAAACTATGCAGACTGCTTCTGAGCAACCTGATCGAGAACCATTGCAAGACCTGCGATGGGAGAATTGAGGCTTCCGAGCATCTTTGCGATGAGAACCTCCTTGGGGGGAATGTTTGCGATCTCGTTAACAGTCTTAGCATCGATGACCTTGCCATCCATAAAGCCTGCCTTTACCGAGAAAACGTCTCCCTCGATCTCCTTAGCATATTTGCAAATAATTCTTGCAGCTGCCATGGGGTCATCCTTGCTGATAGCAAGAGCGGTTGTACCATTGAGCTGCTCGTCGAGCTCGGACATTTCGAGAGCGTTGAAAGCGAAGCGGAGCATTGTGTTTTTAACAACAGTGTACTCAACACCTGCCTCACGGAGCTCACGACGAAGTTTAGTGTCGTCCTCAACGTTGATACCGATGTAATTTACAAGAACACCTGCGGGAGCAGCCTTAATCTTTTCAGTAAGGTCTGCAACGAGCTGCTGTTTTGCTAAAAGAACTTTTTCACTGGGCATTTGATTCACCTCCGAAAAAACAATTCAAAAAGGCTCTTCCCACTCACCGCGGAAAGAGCCTTACATACATAAATCAGAAGATTATGGATGTTTCTCCTCCTCGGCCGGCGGGCTTTACCCTTTAAGCATCTAAGATGCGCCTGCTGTCTTTGGAATTGACAACAATATTATTATACCGAAAAATTTCAGTTTGTCAAGTATTTCTACTTAACTTATGCACCGTACTTTGCAGTATTGATGCGGATACCAGGTCCCATAGTTGTGGAAACAACGCAGGACTTGATGTACTGACCCTTTGCAGCGGCGGGCTTTGCTTTGACAACTGCACCGATGAGTGCGTCAAAGTTTTCGATGAGCTTTTCAGTTCCGAAAGAAGCCTTACCGATGGGGCAGTGGATGATGTTGGTTTTGTCAAGACGATACTCGATCTTACCAGCCTTTGCCTCAGCAACTGCCTTAGCAACGTCAGGTGTAACAGTACCAGCCTTGGGGTTAGGCATAAGTCCGCGAGGACCTAAAACCTTACCGAGTCTACCGACAAGACCCATCATATCGGGTGTTGCGATAACAACATCGAAATCCATAAAGTTTTCAGCCTGGATCTTCTGTACGAGCTCTTCTGCTCCTACGATCTCAGCGCCTGCCTCTTCTGCAGCCTTGGCGTTATCACCCTTTGCGAATACGCAAACGCGAACCTTTTTACCGGTTCCGTTGGGTAATACGATAGCGCCACGAACCTGCTGATCAGCGTGACGAGAGTCAACGCCGAGGCGAATGTGAAGTTCAACCGTCTCATCAAACTTTGCCTTAGCGGTCTGTACGCAAAGGTCAAAAGCTTCTGCAGAGTCATACTGCTTGGAACGGTCTAAAATTTTCTGACTGTCTTGATAATTTTTACCGTGTTTCATCTTTCTTCCTCCCTATTGAGTGGTAATTAACGGAATTTTCCTCCCACCCGGGAGCATTAGTCTACTACCTCGATTCCCATGCTTCTTGCAGTACCTGCTACCATGCTCATAGCAGACTCTACACTTGAAGCGTTGAGATCGGGCATTTTCTGTTCAGCGATTTTCTTGACCTGCTCCTTGGTGATTTTAGCTACCTTTGTGGTGTTGGGTTTACCCGAGCCACTTTCAATGCCGCATGCTTTCTTAATAAGAACAGCAGCAGGCGGGGTTTTGGTAACAAAGCTGAAAGAACGGTCTGCATACACAGTGATAACAACAGGGATAATAAGACCTGCGTCATTCTTTGTACGCTCATTGAAATCTTTCGTAAAAGCCATAATGTTTACGCCGTGCTGACCGAGGGCCGGTCCAACCGGCGGCGCCGGAGTGGCTTTACCGGCGGGGATTTGGAGCTTAATAAGCCCCACTACCTTCTGAGCCATTTTTCTGCACCTCCAAAAACGTGGTAAATCGAAACAGTTTAAAACAAATTTCTGTTTCTCCCACAAGGCCCTTAATTAAAAGGGCATAACACAGCAAGAGCTGCGTTAGTCAACAAGTACCGCCTGTCCAAGCTCAACTTCAGCAGGTGTGCTCCTACCGAACATCGAAACGATAACCTTGACGATGTTGTTATCTACATCGATAGATTCAACCGTTCCGGTGAAGCCTTCAAGCGCGCCGCCAATAATCTGAACGGTGTCTCCGACAGAGTAATTGACTTCGACCTGTTTCTTTTCCACACCCAAGTTGTTGACTTCCTGCTCAGTGAGAGGAATAGGCTTGGTTGCGGAGCCGACAAATCCTGTAACGCCGCGAGTGTTACGGACGATGTACCACGATTCGTCAGACATAATCATTTTCACAAAGACGTAGCCGGGAAATAACTTTCTCTCTACCTCTTTCTGTTTTCCGTCCTTACCGATCTCAACAGCGATCTCAGTAGGGACGCGCACCTCACAAATACGATCCTCAAGATGACGGGACTCAACAGCCTGCATCAAGGTTGTCATAACCTTATTCTCGTATCCGGAGTAAGTGTGAACGACATACCATCTTGCCTCTTCTGCCAACTCAAATCATTCCTTTCTTCGCTTAAGCGTTTCCGAGGAACAACTTCATAAGAGCCGAGAGACCGAGATCCATTGCCCAAATAAACACACCGCAAACAATAATCGCTACGATAACAACGATTGTATTGTTGATGATCTGCTTCTTTGAGGGCCAGACGATTTTCTTAAACTCGCCTTTAAGGTCGCGGAAATACTTGCCGAAGCCGCCGTTTTTCTTAGGCTTCTTTTCTTTCTGCTTCTTCTCGGGAGCTCCGTTTAAGGTTGACTTGATAGCATCTTGTGCCAAAGCATTCGCCCGCCTTTCTTATTTGGTCTCTCTGTGAAGAGTGTGTTTCCTGCAGAATCTGCAATACTTGTTCATTTCGAGTCTGTCAGGGTCATTCTTCTTGTTTTTCTTAGTGTTGTAATTGCGCTGTTTACACTCTGTGCAAGCTAATGTAATAGCTACTCGCATATCGGCACCTCCTACAATTTCGGATAAATTTTGCCTCCCTCATAACAGGCTAAATTTTCGCACAAAAAATAAAACCTCGTCAGAGGTACAAATATGATACCACAAACGAGGGAGTGTTGTCAACACTTTTTTAAAAGTTTTTTCACTGTAATTGTGCGCCGAAAAAGCCTTTTCCCAACATCTTGGCGCACCCTATATATAATAGGAAGGAAAGGCGCTATATTTAGTTATTTTGTTTTTGCTTTTTTCTTATCTCTTGAGCGCAGCCAAAGGAATGCGTACCACAGCACCTCTAAAACCTGCAGGGCAGCGGCGATGGCAAAAACATATTTCATAGCCGAGAGAGGAATGTAGAAAAAGGTTCCGAAGGCAACCGACCATATAAGAACCGCAACCGAAATACCACTATAAAGCTTAGGGAACCAGAGCATTGTGAAAATAGTTGTCACAATAGCGGAAACGGGAATAGCACAGTAATAGACAAGTCCGAGATAGAAAGCCGAAAGACCGACTATCGAAAGAACGAAGTATAAAACCGTTGCAAAAAGCCAGACAAGAGCGACTGCAAGAGCGGTTATAACCAGCTTTGAGCGGCGCGAAAGGGGAGCAATTTCTTCTTTAACGCTTTTTGCCTTCTGACCTTCTTTTAAAAGAAAGTCCCCGACGTTAACGCCGAAAATATCCGACATCTTAGCCAAAACATAAAAATCGGGGATACCCTCGCCTCGCTCCCATTTAGAAACGGATTTGTCGGAATAGTTCAGTTTTTCGGCAAGCTCGCTCTGAGTAAGACCGCATTTTTTACGAAATGCCGCCATATTCTGTGCAACGAGATTTTTAACGTCCTGCTCAGTTCTCTGCATGCTATTTTCTCCTTCCGTTTTTATATAGGCACTAAGGCTCCTATATATTATAAAGGAAGGAACATTAAAAATCAAGACCTAAATTTGCTCACTCTACTGTGAGTAGAGATGGGATTTTTGCCGAATATATTGACAAAGCTGCCACTCGGGATTATAATAAACGCCTATATTTTCATATTAAAGTTTACTATCCGAAGGAGAGGTACTATGCATATAAAGGCGGCAATTTTTGATTTTGACGGTACCATTGCCGATTCAATGCCATTTTGGTCGGACTTTGCGTCTAAGTTTGTTTTGCATTTAGGCGGCACGCCTCGAGAGGGGCTTAACAAGCTCGTTAACGCAATGAGCGTTCAGGAGGCGGAAATCTATCTGCAAAAGGAATATTTCCCCGAAATGACACTCGAGCAAGTGATAAAAGCAACCGATGAGTACGTTATGGCACGATACAAAAAAGGCTTTAACCAAAAGCCCGGGGCGAGCGATTTTATAAAAGAAATGCACGCACGCGGCGTTAAAATGGCTATCGCCACAGCAACCGACCGAGAGCCTGTTTCTCTCGCGCTATCCGCTTTAGGACTTTCCGAATATTTTGAATTTATCATAACCTGCACCGATGCGGGAATTGGGAAAAGCAGCTCGCCAAAGGTTTTTGATATGGCGCTCGAAAGACTTGGCGCCAAAAAAGAGGAGGCTCTCATTTTTGAGGATTCCTTCTATGCTGCCAAAACCGCAAAGGCGGCTCTCTACACCGTTTGCGGAGTTTACGATGATTTTAGCAGCGGCAAAAAAGATGATATGACCGAGCTTTGCGACTATTACTTTAACGATTTTTACAAGGCCCAAGAAATGCTTTTATAGATAAGAACAAAACCCTTGCCGTTTGGCAAGGGTTTTTATTTTAAAGGTCATATTCCTTCTTTATTATTTCGTCCTCGGGCGCAATGCCTTTTACAGTTGTATAAATTGTTTTGACTTCTTCCAAAAGCTCCTCTTTTGCCCTTTTGGATTTAAGGGAGCTGTAAAGCACATCGACGGGGTATGAAACTAAAAGCTTTCCTTTTTTCTCAACCGCCTTAAGAATTGAAAATGTGGTTTTAACGATTTTCTTGTCTTCAACGTATAGGTGCACGCAAAGTCCAAAGGCAGGCAGCCTTTCCTTTAATATAAGGCTTGAATTTGGGGACATACTAAAATTTCCAAGCGAATATGCGCAGGGGACGTTTTCCTTAAATTCAGCCTTGTGTATGCAATGTGCGTGACCTGCCATAACGGCATCGGCGCCTGCTTCTATGCATTTATCCACAACGTAACGGGTTATTCCGCCGGGCTTTTCATTGAACTGACCGCCCACGTGAGGATAGGCAATAACAATATCGGCATTTTTCTTGGCTTCACGGATATCGCGCGCGAGCGCATCCATATAAGGAGCCATTTCATTTTCTTTTAAATTATCGTCGGCACGGGCATAATTACGCTCCTTGCCGAGCCAGGCTTTAATTCTCCCGCGCTTTTCCTCGTCGGGAACCCATTTTTTAATGAGCTTGTCGATTTTATCATCGCCGCGCCATACACCCGGCAGATAAACGCTTGCTTTTTGGTTTAAGAGCAGATTAACCGTGCCCTCGTACTGCCCCTCGCAGATAACGTCC
>JAZRHT010000074.1:0-2356 GCA_045644905.1 Oscillospiraceae bacterium | reverse complement strand
CAATCTCGTGGACAGTTACAATAATCGCTGAGCTTATAGCCTTCTTTATAGTATTCAAAAAGAAGAAAAAAGAGGCAGAGCTTTGCGACGCACAGGTTTAAAAAAACAAAAACCGCCTTTTAAAAAGGCGGTTTTATTTTTTATGTTTTTTTATTTTTCGGGGATAAACTTTTCAAAAATATTGGTTGAGAATGTATCCTTTGTTTCGTTAATCTGCTTTTGCTCTGTATATGTCCAGCCTGCGATGTGGGCGCCGAGAGCCTTACAAATAACAAGGCTGAGATGCTTAGGAAACTTATATTCATAAGAAACAAAGTCGGGGCGTGAAAGGCAGTTTAAGATCATAAGCGAGAGCGCTGTCATGTGAATTCCCTTTTCATCAAATTCAGCGGTTGAAAGCTGACCTCTTAAAATATCCTTTCTATGTCTGCGGTACCACATAACTGCAGGAGGATAGAAGGACTGCATAAAGTATTTGCCCTTGTAGTCTTTAAGTATCTCGTTTGCCGCGCGGCAGAGCGGCTTGCAGGTTTTGGGACTTTTGGTTTTAAACTCGATAAGCAGAGGCACCTTGCCGTCTACAAGCTCTAAGAGTTCTCTAAGAGTTGGAATTTTGTGATCTGTGCCACCGAGTCTGAGCTCGCGAAGCTCCGCAAGAGTTTTATCTTCGATTTTTCCCTCTACACCGCACATTCTGATAAGCTTATCGTCGTGAAAAACGACAACCTCGCCGTCGCGAGTTATGTGAATGTCGGTTTCGATAGCAAATCCGTGTTCTATAGCTTTTTCGAAAGCAGGCATAGAGTTTTCGGGGGTATCCTCGAAAATCGAGTGCAATCCTCTATGCGCAACCTTTAGACCTCGCATTATTTCTCTGTCGGGGTGCTTTCTAAAGGTCGGGCAAATAAGAAACAAATATAGCGCGAAAAGCACCGCTAAAACTATAAGTGTTATAATTGCAAAAGTCATAATTTAGTCCTCAACATCAAAGTTTTCAAGCACGGATGCGCTTTTCTGCGGCTTTACGTCGCCGTGGCGGACAAGTGACATTGTTACGAAAGAAAGCGCCGAGAAGAGCACTGCATATGGGAACAGAACCGAATATCCAAAGCCGAGGCGGTCGATTAAAAGACCCGAGAGAAGCGGAGTTGTAATCTGAGCTGCCATTGAGAAGGTGTAATAAAGCCCCGTGTATTTTCCGACGTCAGAGCCGCGGCTCATTTCAACAACCATAGGATAGGAGTTTACATTGATAGCCGCCCAGCCGATACCAACAAGTGCAAAAATTGCGTACATAATGGGAGTTTCTACTCTTATAGCGATTGCAACGGCGTAGCAGGCTGTCATAAGAACGATGCCTAAAAGAACCGTCTTCTTTCTTCCGAGCTTGCCAGAAAGGAAACCAAGGGGAACAAATGCCGCAATAGCCGCGATTGTTGCCATTAAAAGATAGCTCGAGGAGGTTCCGAGATCGACCTTCCAGATCTCAACGCAGTAGCGGGAGAATGCAGTTGTAACGGCGTTATATGCCATAAACCATAAAAATACCGAAAGAAGAATAAGAACGAGGCTCTTTTTAACGTCACGAGGCATTTTGCCGCCCTTATCCCCTGTTTCCTCTGCCTCATCGGTAACGTGAGGGAGCTTGTTTTCACGAATGGTAAACACCATAATGAGAACAGAAACGAGCATAAAGCCTGCGATAACTAAAAATACAGGCATAAAGGACTGCTCGTCGGAATAAACGGTTTCACCCTGAGCGTTTTTATCGCTTTTGAGCATAAACATCATAACAACAGTGGCGAAAATGCCGCCGATGTAGCCAACCAAATTGATAATTGCGTTCGCCTTGCTGCGAAGGGGCTTCTCGGTAACGTCGGGCATATAGGCAACGGCAGGTGTACGATATGTTGCCATAACTACGAGCACTAAAACAAGGGCAATAATAAATCCCCAGAAATTGCGCTGCTCATTGAAAACACCCATTACTACCATTAAGATAACCGCAAGGATTGTTCCTACTAAAATATAGGGTGTTCTCTTGCCGAGCGGTGTTCTTGTTTTGTCAGAAAGCGCTCCGAAAAGCGGAAGCATAAATATTGCAAGAATGTTATCGATAGACATAATTGCGTTTGCAGCAAAGGTTTTTAAGCCAAAAACGTTCTCGAGAATATAAGGGATAACCTGATCATAGAACTGCCAGAATGCCAGAATCGACATAAAGGCAAAGCCAATTAAAATGGTGCGTCCATATTTGAGCTTCATAAAATTCCTCCGATTTACTTTCTATTATTCAGTTTTGCTTGCGTACGATAGTATATTCATCGCCAAAACGAAAAAACGGACAATCCCTGCG
>JAZRHT010000073.1:0-7492 GCA_045644905.1 Oscillospiraceae bacterium | reverse complement strand
CTGTTGCAAACGGACGTAGGTTCGAGCCTATATAATTAAGACGAATCAATTTGCCGCTGCGGAAAATTCGTTGGTATCAACGCGATTAGGTCGTAGGTTCGAGCTCTTTTAGATATGTTTTTAAACTATTTTTTGACAAAGTAATATTTTTATGTTACACTTACTTTGAGGTGGAATATTATGGAATTTATTAAATTTATTGAACAGATACCTAATATTACAATTGCCAAGAGGATTGCTTCGGCTTATGTTGCGGACTACAGGAGACTAGAATTAGAGGAAATAAAAGTTTTTTTAATAAAAACTGCGAAGCAATATACCTCTTTTGAAAATATTTCTAATCGCTTAGATGAGCTCAAACTTGACTCCAATAGGGCGGTAAGAATTATTGCGCCTATTTTGTTGCGTGATTATTTACTTAATCAAGATGATTTTATTTCTCCCTGCAAGGAAACAGATTCTGCTATTCTCAGCTATGAGCAGGGGGTAATTGATGAATCAAATAATTTTGATATTAATAAAATTTCCAAGGATCTTGCATTATTTAAGCATATGCTCGATACTGCGTGGGAGCTTAATGATGATATTTCTATAGACGAAAAAAATTTACTTGAATCATTGAGGAAATATTTATCTATTACCATTCGAGAACAACAAGTTCTGGAAGCAAAGTCGGGAAGATTTCCTAATTTTGAAAATGCATTACACACATTTGATGACATAGATACGGCAAGAAAAACACTTCAAGCAAAAGGCTTGCTTGTGTCTATAAAAAATTCGGATGGTATAATGTGCGATATGATACCAGATGATATAGCAAAAGAAATCCGCACATATTATGGTATTGAAATTCGTACCTATGGATACGAAAAACTTATTGATTACGTTATAAAGAAAACCAACAAACAGTATTTGTTAGATATTGTGAAAAAAGCAAGTATGTATTATAAAATGGCGAATATCGAAGTTTCAAATAACCCAACGGTACAAGAACTGAAAGTGTTAATTCAAAAGAAAATTAGACCCTCGAACTTAATAGGCGGATTTTCTCCCCGTGATGGCTTGGACGCATCAATGCTTTCTAATTGGTGCGCTGATTTGGGCCTCGTAGTTTCTGGTGCAAAAAACACTCTTATCGATAGAATTCTAAATTATTATGACTCAGTACGACGCATTGAAATTAAAACCGAAGATATAAGGGAAAAATACGTTTCGGTTTATAAAGAATTGGCAAGACGTGATTTGAAATTCTTGCACACAAATAACATTATAGAAAAAGATTTGCAGTGTGAACATTATTTCGAGGATGCTACAAATTATATTTTCGAGAAAATGTTAATGAATAAACCCCTGACATTGACGGGCACAGAGCATCCCGACGGAAAATTATCGTTTAAAGATAAATATATAATGTGGGATAATAAGTCTAAGGAAACGCCGGTAAATCTTAAAGATCACATTCAACAGTTCGATAGATATATTAAGACATCCGACAAAGATGTTGTAGTATTCATGGTTATTGCGCCTGATTTTACTGCGCAGAGTATACAAGAATGCGTGGATTATTCCTTGAATAATGATACGCAAATACTACTTATAACAGCAGAAGAGTTAAAAACAGTTGCAGAATTATGGAATAAGAAACATAATGGCGAAATATTTAACTTAGGGTATTTCAAACAAAATGGTAGGTTTGATATTAAACTATTGAACTTATAATTCATATATGTAAGCCTGGTTAATTTTCATAATTTATTCCTACTCAAAAAGACACCCCCTCGGGTGTCTTTTTATTTTTGTGTTGATGTCAAAACGATGTTGTGCTTTATATAGATATATGGTATAATAAACCAAATCAGTCAAATATATAAATCATAATAATTCGAGGTGCTGACATGGTAAAACATATAATTTTATGGAAACTTAAGGACGAGCATAACAATATTTCTGTTAAAGAGGGGATAAAGAGTAATCTTGAGGGTCTTGCCGGCAAAATTCCGGGGCTTATTGAAATTAAGGTGCAAATTTCCGGCTTAGCGTCATCTAATGCCGATGTTATGCTGTGCTCAGAGTTTGAGGATGAAGCCGCCTTAAAGGGATATGCAGTACACCCCGAGCACGTATTTGTCGCAGATACCTTTGTAAGACCGTTTACTCAGACAAGACTGTGCTTAGATTTTGAAGCATAAAAAACATTGTTAGAAAATAAGTAGGTTTTCAAACGGCTTCATTTTGAATGTTGACTTCTAAAAAAGACACCCACACGGGTGTCTTTTTTATTTTATAAACTCTGGCTATTGCGCGGGAAGATGAAATTGTGCTATAATGAGCTTCAGGCGGTGATGGTCGTATGAACTTAAATTTATCGCAAATAAGAGAGATAACGCTTGGTGCGGTCAGGGTGGAAAAAGTCGAAAATGACATTCATTTTTACCGATTTACAGCGCTGCAAGAGGAACTTTACAGAAACCGCAACGACGATTTATATAAAAAAACCTTTGCTACCTCGGGCGTGCAAATTCGCTTTAAAACCGACAGCCAGTCCCTTTTTCTAAAAGCGGAGGTTAGTAAGGCAAGCAGCCGAAGCTATTTCGCATTTGACGTGTTTGTCGGCGGAAAGAAAATTGGTACGCTTGACAACTTTTCTTATATGGACTTGCCTCAGGATTATACCAAGCTTTTGTTCCCCTACGGAGAATTTTCGAAGAAATTTAAGCTTGGTGATGGCGAAAAAGAGGTTTGTATTTACTTTCCGTGGTCGGTTAAGGCTACGATAAAGGAACTTGTGATTGACGACGGCGCCTTTGTAGAACCCATTAAGCCGTTAAGGAAGCTGCTTTGCTTTGGTGATTCCATCACACACGGCTACGATGCGCTAAATCCAAGCAATAAATATATCACTAAGATTTCCAATATGCTTGACGCGGTAGAATACAACAAGGCAATCGGCGCCGAAATTTTCTTTCCCGAGCTTGCAGCGACAAGAGAGGATTTTGAGCCCGACCTTATCACCGTCGCTTATGGAACTAACGATTGGAACCGCTGCACAAAAGAGGAATTTACCCAAAACTGCAGGAAATTCTTTTATAACTTAAATAAAAACTATCCCAATTCTAAGATTTTTGCCATCACTCCTATTTGGCGCAAGGAGATGCACGAAAAAAGAGAGTTTGGAAGGTTTGAAGAGGTTGCCCAAATCGTTGAAAAAGAAGCATCGGTATATAATAATATTTGGGTTATTCACGGCTTTGATTTTGTGCCCAAGGACGAAAATATGTATTCCGATTTAAGGCTTCATCCAAATGACAAGGGCTTTGAATATTATTTTGATGCATTGTCGATGCGGGTGCAGGCTATATTACAAAAACAGTAAAATTCACTTGATTGCAAACCGTATTCATTGAGCGAAAGGAGAATTTTTATGGACTACGTTCTTAGAACTTTTGGGTTGTCTAAAAAGTACAAAAAGCAGTTAGCTGTCAACGAGGCGGATATGAATATCTCACATGGTGATATTTACGGCTTTGTTGGTGAAAACGGCTCGGGAAAAACTACAATTATTCGTCTGATTACGGGGCTAATTTTCCCGAGTGCAGGGCACTTTGAGCTTTTCGGTGTTGATAGCAATTCTAAAAAAATCGATGCTGCGCGCCGCAAGGTTGGGGCGGTTGTTGAAAGTCCGTCGATATACCTCAATATGTCCGCTTACGAAAACCTTAAAATGCAGTGTATGCTACTTGGAATACCCGCCGACGACAGAATTGTCGAGACACTGAAGGAGGTTGGACTTGGCGAGGTTATAAACGATAAAAAACACGCGGGCAATTTTTCTCTCGGTATGCGACAACGCCTCGGTATCGCTATGGCGCTTATTAGCGAGCCGGAGTTTTTAATTTTGGACGAGCCGATGAACGGCCTTGATCCCGCAGGTATTGTTGAGATAAGAGAGCTGATTTTAAAGCTCAACCGTGAAAGAAACATCACCTTCCTTATCTCCTCCCACATTTTAAGCGAGCTTTCCTTGGTTGCAAACAAATATGGAATTATCTCCAAGGGTCACGTTATAAAGGAAATTACTTCCGCACAGCTGCACGAGGAAATGTCCAAAACCACCGATATTACGGTTAAAAATCCCGAGGAGCTTTATAGACTGATTGAAAATATGAAGTACGAGGGAAAGGTTTCTGATATTCCTAACGGCGTTCGCTTTGTTGGTGAAATAAACCTTAACGAGATTTTGTCTTCATTTATAAAGGGCGGAATCGAGATTAGTGCAGTTAACTGTCGAGAATCGAGCTTTGAGGATTATTATCTTGAAACGATAGGGGGAAAAAGAGCATGAACAAGCTTATAAAATTGGATTTTAAAAGAGTTTTTAGAGATAAGCTCTTTCTTGTTGTTTGTGTTTTGGGCGCCGTTTTTGCGGTTCTTTCTCCGCTTTTGTATGTCGTGATATTCGGAAGCATGGGTGAGCTTGACGAAATAACGCGGCAGATGCTTGCGGGCTACGTAAGTGCTAAGGGTCAGTTTTTCGGCGCGTTTTCCTTCGGTAATAACTTCGGACTAATTGCGCCTCTGCTTATCGGCATCATTCTTTTTAAGGATTTTAGCTTCGGAACCATTCGAAACAAGGTCATTTCGGGACATTCGAGAGGCTCAATATTTTTCTCGACCCTTATCGTCTGCTTTGTAACGTTATTCGGAGTTGTGCTTTTACACGCTCTGCTCACCTTAGGAATTTGCCTTTTGTTTTTTGAATACCAGTCCACCCCATTTACAATGGCGGATTTTTGGTATCTTTTAGAGTCGCTTGCATTTCAGATGCTTGTGTATTTATTTGTATCTGTGTTTGTAAGCTACCTGTGTGTCACCAAGAAAAATATGGGACTTGTTATTGTTTTGTATATTGCCGTGGTGCTTGGTTGCTCAATGATTGCGGGGATTTTGCAGATGGTGCTCTTAGCCATTGGCACACTGCCCGACACTAAAAACACGGTGGAAATTCTCGAATTTGTGCAGCGAATTAACGTTTTCAACTCGTCTGCAACCATTGGTTTAGGGGATTGTTACACCTCGCAAGACGTATGGTATTATACCATTGCCCCGATTGCATTCTCTTTGGGGCTTACAGGGCTTGGTATGTGTAAATTCAAGAAAAAAGATTTGAAATAGTATTCTGTCGATCCGTTTGTTGCTCCAAACAAATTTCATTTTATATAAAAACTGCTAAGATACTGTATATTTACAAAAAAGACACCCACGGGTGTCTTTTTTGTTTTTATAAACTCTCGGCTATTGCACTTAAAGCGCATTTTGTGTTATAATACCTATACAAAATGTCTGACTGGGAGGAAATATGGAGTTTGTTGCAAAAAGCTTTGATGAACTGACAAACCGTGAGCTCTATGAAATATTAAAGGCGCGAGCAGAGGTTTTTATGCTCGAGCAGGGAATAATATGTCAGGATATGGACGACGCTGATTATGAAAGCTGCCATTTTTTTCTATGGGAAAACCAAAAGATTTGCGCTTATATGCGAGCTTTTTACAAAGGTGAAAAGGATGTTCGCATCGGCAGAGTGCTCGCTATTAACAAAAGGCAGGGAGTGGGCTCGCAGCTTATGAAGAACGCTCTCGAATATATAAAAAACAATATGCCTTGCGAGAAAATCTCCCTAAACTCACAGACTCAGGCGGTCGGGTTTTACGAGAAATTTGGTTTCGAGCGAATTGGCGAGGAATTTATGGAAGAGGGAGTTCCTCATATAAAAATGCGGCTTGTTTTATAATTTTACAATAAAACCTACCCATACTAATAAAAATTAAAGGAGAAGTTATGAAGCTTGTTCTTTTAACTGCGCTGGGAGTTGGTGGCGCAACTATTTTTGGCTCGATTATTGGATTTATATTTAAGAAAATATCGCACAAGTTTTCCGACATAGTCTTGTCATTTGCGGCTGGAGTTATGCTTGCGGCGGCGGTTTTAGGGCTTATTCTGCCCTCGCTTGAGTATGGCGGCAAGTGGGGACTTTTAGTCACCGTCGGCGGAATTTTTGCGGGTGCGCTTTGCTTAAATCTTATTGACAAGCTCGTTCCTCACCTTCATAAGATGGTTGGCGCAGAAAACGAGGGACACGAAAATGCAAAGCTTTCAAAGGTTCTTTTGTTTGTGATGGCAATAGCAATCCACAACCTGCCCGAAGGAATTGCGGCAGGTGTCGGATTTGGCTCGGGAAATGAAACGCAGGCACTTTTTATTGCAGGCGGTATCGCCCTTCAGAACATTCCCGAGGGAATGGTTATTATAGGTCCTATGCTTGCGGCGGGTGTTTCGCCTAAAAAGACACTTGTCTGCGCACTTCTTACAGGCGTTGTCGAGGTTGTAGGAACGCTCATAGGCTACTTTGCAGTTAGCTTCTCAGCGGCAGTTTTGCCATTTGCCCTTGCATTTGCAGGAGGAACGATGATCTACGTCGTTAGCGACGAGATGATTCCTGAAACCCATGCACACGGAAGTCAGCGAGGCGCAACCTACGCCCTGCTTGTCGGCTTTTGCCTTATGCTTGTAAGTGACGTGCTTTTAGGATAACTTAAAAAACGGACAGAAATTCTCTGTCCGTTTTTTAAGTTGACATGCTCGCAGGCGTATGCTAATATAAAAATGTAGATATTATTCTTGCATAGTTGCACTTTTTAAAATTTGCAATAAGCAGAGAGGCGGTGGTATTATGAAAAAAGTTATAGCATTTTTTATGTGTGCGCTGATTTGCCTTTCGGTCTGCGCCTGTACAGGCGAAAAAATAAATCCTGATACAAGCTCGTCGGGGGTTTCTCATAAAGAGCAGATTTCGTCTGAGGCGGAAGCTTCGAGTGAACAGTCTTCTGATTCTAAGGACACGAGTTCTAAGCCTAAAGCGCAGAATTCATCAAAAAATAATACTTCCAAAAACAACACCTCTAAAAATACGAGCTCCAAAAAGCAAAACTCTAATAATAACGGAGGGTGGACTTCGGATTGGTTTGACTCATCGTCGAAAAATAATCCTTCCCAAAATAATTCTTCAAAGAAGCAGAATACCTCGTCAGATATAGAATTTCCGTTTTTTGAGGGAACAGGACTTGTTCCAGGAAAGGATTTTGGATATTTCACATATAACGGAACACATCAGGGTATGGCAATTATTGGAGATATAGTCTATTCCATATATCAAGGGCAGAACACACTTGTAGTGTACGACTCTAAAAACCTCAAGCTTTTGGCAAACGTTTCACTTCCTGATTATCCGAATGAAATTCAGGCTAAGGGTAACCAAATATTTATTTCATTTCCGAATCTGAAGTATGTTGGAGTTTATAGTACAACAACGTACGAACAGGTTTCCAAGATAAGTGTTGACTATAGAGTAGACTCATTTTTTGTGGCCGGAGCAAGCATATACTACACCGAATTATATAGCGGATATATATACAAGGCGAATGTAAATGGTTTTGGC
>JAZRHT010000072.1:0-3887 GCA_045644905.1 Oscillospiraceae bacterium | reverse complement strand
TACTGAACGTATTTCTCGGCGAGAGTTATGATTTTGTTGTAGTGGGTTGCGTTCATGAGCTCGTATCTGTCGCCGATGAAGGTGATCTCAATCTCATAATCCTCGAGGGTTTTGAGATAATCCTTAGATTCCTGCGAAAGCTCGAAATACTGCTTATCGGTAGTGTCAATGCTCATCTGAGGAACCTTGGCGGCAATGGTTTCAACAAGAATATTGCAAACAAGCAACGCGGCAACAACAAGAACTGTGAAAACCATCGAGAGCGATCCGTATTTCAGGCGCTTTTTAAGTTCCTCACCCGAAACTGCGCCCTTTTTATTTATGCGAATTTTTTTACTCTTTTTCTCGGTTTCTTTACCAACGAGAACTTCTTCGTCGTTATTTTTCTTCTTAAACAGATTCATCTTATTTTCCTCCCTTCATTAACCCCAACGGCGTTTTTCGAGCACGCGGGTCGTAAGGAAAAGGCAAATGACCGTTGCATTCAAAAAGAACATTACGTTACTGAGTGAAACGATTCCCGAAACGAAGGCGTTAAATCTGACCTGGAAAGAAAGACCATATAAAATGTCAGAAATAAACTGTACGGGAATGAGGGTTGCAAAGTTTCCAAACATTAAAAGCAGGAAGGTTACGGCATAGCTAACCATTGCGGCAACAAGCTGATTTTCTGTTATCGACGAGATAAAAAGACCAACTGCGATAAGAGCCGCACCGACTAAAAGAAGTCCTAAATAGTTTCCGAATATGTAACCCCAGGTAGGCTGCGCAACAAATGCGAGAATGATGGAATAAACGAGAGTGATCGAAATGCCGATTACATAAAGCAGGAATGCGGCGAAAAACTTTGCCATAACGATTCCAACAAGGGAAACGGGCGCAGTAAGGAGTGCTTGGTCGGTTTTCTGACGTCTCTCCTCACTGAAAAGTCTCATGGTTAGAATAGGAATAGCCGAAAGAACGATGATAGTAAAGCCGTTAAAAACGGGGGACATATCAACCGTTCCGCTATAAAGAGTTCCGAACCAGAACTGAGTTCCGCTGAACACGTTAACGATTATGAGAATAACGTATCCTAAAGGAGTTGTGAAAAAGCTTTTAAATTCTCTTTTAAAAATAGCAAGCATTATTTCTTTCCTCCCTTTCCTGTAGACTGATTAACAAGTCCGATAAAGATTTCTTCGAGTGTTGCTTCCTGCGCTCTTATTGTAAGCAGGCTCCAACCTCTTTCGATAACACGCTTTGCAATTTCGTTTCTAAGATCAAGGCCCTCCTCGTCTACTCTCACGATAAAGTCAAACGAGCCGGTTTCCTTGCAGCCCGAGGTTTCAACCTTTGAAGCGCCGGGAATTTTGCTGAGCATACGGAATGCGGCGGTTTCATCGTTTGTGCCGATACGCACGTTAAGATTCTTAAGCGAGCCGAAGCGGCTTGTTAAATCCTGAGCCGAACTGTCGGCAACGATTTTTCCGTTATTGATGATGATAATTCTATCACAAACTGCCTGAACCTCAGAGAGAATGTGCGATGAAAGAATAACGGTGTGACTCTCGCCGAGTCTCTTAATAAGTGTGCGGATTTCGATAATCTGCTTGGGGTCAAGGCCAACCGTGGGCTCGTCTAAGATAAGCACGGGAGGATTGCCGATAAGAGCCTGAGCAATACCAACTCTCTGCTTATAACCTTTTGAAAGGTTTGCGATAACTCTCTTTGCAACGTTATCAATTCTGACAAGGCGGCAAATAGATTCAATGTGCTCCTTTTTGGGAAGCTTTACTTTCTTAAGGTCGTAGATAAATTCAAGATACTCGGTAACCGTCATCTGATGATAAAGCGGCGGCTGTTCGGGCAGATAGCCTATCTGCTTTTTAACCTCATTGGGCTCCTCAAGGATATCCTTTCCGCCGATTTTGGCGTAGCCTTCACTTGCCGAAAGGTAGCCTGTTAAAATATTCATAGTTGTTGTCTTACCTGCACCGTTAGGTCCTAAGAAGCCAACGATTTCGCCCTCTTTTATTTCAAAAGAGATGTCATCGACGGCTTTATTAAGTCCGTAGCGCTTAGTAAGGTTTTTTACCTCGATGGTCATTATCTTTTCCTCCGTTTCGGGCGCAAAAAGCACCGCTTGGATTTTAGCGTCATAATTTTGTGTAATAAGTCACAACAATTCATTTTATTATACCTTTAAACACCCTACTTTGTCAAATAAATTTGCGTATTTTAATATTTTGTTTGCAATTTATGAAGAATATGGTAAAATAGAGTATATTTATTTTTAAGGAGTCTTTGATATGGCAACAATTAAACCCTTTAAAGCTATGCGATTTTCAAAAAATGCGGGCGAGATTTCTTCTCTTGTTTGCCCTCCCTATGATATTGTAAACGACGAGCAGAGAGCAGCCCTTCTCTCTAAAAACGAGCACAACCTCATTCGCCTCGAGCTTCCCCGTGGCGACGAGCCTTATAAGGAGGCTGCTAAAATAACAAAAGAGTGGCTCAGCGAAGGCGTTCTTTACACCGACAAAGAGGACGGAATTTATGTTTACGAGGAAAAATTCGAGGTTAAGGGCAAGGCTTATTCCTTTAAGGGCTTTGTTTCCCTCGTAAGGCTTCATGAATTTTCCGAAGGCGTTGTTCTTCCCCACGAATATACACTTTCCAAAGCAAAGCAGGACCGCTTTAATCTTATGACCGAAACCGGCTGCAGCTTTAGTCAGATTTACTCGCTTTATATGGACGAGGAAAGAATAGTCAGCGCTAAGATTGCCGAGCTTTCAAAAGGCGAGCCCGACGTTACCTTTACCGACGGCGACGGTGTTACCCACAGCCTCTGGTGTGTTTATGACAAGGCTGACATTGAGTTTATACAGAAAGCAATGGCAGACAAAAAGCTCTATATCGCTGACGGACATCACCGCTACGAAACTGCCCTTAACTTCGCACGTGCAAATTCCAAAGACCTCAAGGACGACGCCGAGCGCACCAACTACTGCATGATGATTTTAGTTGATATGGAGGATGACGGACTGGTTGTTTTCCCCACCCACCGCGTTATTCACTCGCTTGAGAATTTCGACGCAGATGAAATGCTCGGTCGCTGCAAGGCGGACTTTGAAGTTTCCGATAAAATGCCCATTTCCAAAATGCAGGAGGCTCTTGACAGTGCTTACAATAAGGGCGAAAAGGCATTTGCATTTTATAGCGGAAACAAGGAATTTACTCTTCTCACCCTCAAAAACAAGGAAATTATGGCAGAAATCCTCCCCGATATGAGCGAGGCTAGTCAGAATCTTGACGTTTCTGTGCTTCACAATCTCGTTTTAGAGCGCCTTTTCGGTATTGATAAAGAGAATATGGCAAATCAGAAAAACCTTACATATATGCGTGACATTGAGGACGCAATCGCCGAGGTTGACGAGGGCCGCGCTAACTGCACGTTCCTTATTAATCCCACACTTGTTACCGAGATTCGTGACGTTGCCGCCGCAGGCGAGAAAATGCCCCAGAAATCGACCTATTTCTATCCCAAGATTATCACAGGTCTTGTAATGAACAAGTTTGATGAGCCTAAAGCATAAACCCTTTTATAAAACAAAAAGAACACCCTGAGAAAAGGGTGTTCTTTTTTATTTTATTAGCCCTGAGAGGTTGCGAAGCGGATGGTAGGTGTCTTGTTGATAACCTTTTTATCCTTTTCAACCTTGTAGGTTTTTTCGATTTCCTTATAGAGTTTCTGATATGCATCGTCCTTAAGAGCGGCAGTAACCTCGCCCATCCAGGCGGCCTTGCCGGTGCTCTCAAAATACATAACGTGATAGCCGTAATCGGTTTTTACAATGCCGGTATCGCCCTTCTTTCTTGTCTTGTCGAAGGACCATTCCTCAAAG
>JAZRHT010000071.1:0-1611 GCA_045644905.1 Oscillospiraceae bacterium | reverse complement strand
TTCATAAAAATCCCTCCTTGCTTTTAATATATCATAAAAAAATATAAATTTCAAGCAAAGAGGGATATATTTATGGCGAAGACACATCGTTTATATTAGCTCTTTGAATGATCGAGAGCCACATTTTATCTGCGCTTTGCTTTGAAAGGACGTGTTTTTCCTTGTCCTCTTTAATAATATAGTAGAGATTAAAATGCTCTCTTGGGTTTGTGCGGTCGATCACATACCATCCCTCCCCTACTACTTGCCAAAGTAATTGGCAAAGCTATATTTTGTGCCGCTGCACTGGGGCACCTGCCAATCGCAATAGGTCCAGTCGTGATTGCGTTCTTTCATTTCCTCGCTTGTGAGGTTGAAGTAATAGTGATATGCCGCGCCCTCTTCGCCGCCGATGGGGTCGTCGAAGGTTATATCGCACATATACCACTGTCCATCGAGCTTTACGCAGTTCCATTTATGTCCGCCGCCTGCTTCTCCAACAACCTCGCAGGCTACTATGCCGACTCTATTAAGCAGTGTATGGAAGGCTTCGGAATAAGATTCGCAGACGCCATATTTATTCACTAAAATACCATAGGCGTTCCAGTTAGGCTCGCAGATGCCATTCCATTTTGCGCTGAGGTTATAATAGCTATCCATAAGAATTCTATCGTAAATGAGCTTTTCCTTTACAACGTCGGGAGCATTTGAGGGAATGGTGCTGACTATTCTTTCAACTTCGGCATCAAAAATAGCCTTCTTTTTAAGGATGCTCTCTTTAAGCTCGGGGGTTATTATAGGGGTAGAGGTTCCATATCTGCAGCATTTTTCACCGTCGGAATAGCAATAAACGAGTTCGCTCTTTCTATCAATATCATTGCTGATTGTCATTGTATTTCCGAGATAGAACGCCTCGGGGGTGTCTGCCATATAGAGAAAATAGATGTAATAATTGCGGTTTTCCGACATACAAACATTGAACTTTGTGCTCTCTTCGAGATTCTTAACTGCCTTATCAATAGACTTATACCAAGCCTTCTGCTCTGCTGTTAAGATAGAATAGAGATATCTATCTTCAATTTTAAGAGCAGTGTGCTTCTGATTTGTGGTGTAGGTGTACTGAGGTTTTTGAGGCTTTACGGGCGCAGGAGGCTCTATCTCAGGCTCAGGCTGTTTTGTTTCTTCTTTTTCCTCGGGTTTGGGGCTTTCGGGCTCTGCTTCGGGCTCAACTTCAGGCTCTGTTTCGGGCTCGGGAGTTTCAATCTCGGACTCTTTTTTAGGCTCTTCTTCCTTTTCGGGAGCCTTTTCGGGCTCCGGCTTCTTTTCGGGTGCAGCAGGAGTTGTAGGCTTTACCTTGTCGATAGTAGGAATAGCGAGGCCGCTTGTTGTGTTATTATCAGGATTTTGTTTCTTATCGTTTGACGAGGTTTTATCCTTCTGAGTTTGCTTGCGTTCTTCTTTTTTATCGGGAGTATTAAACTCAATAGTAACGGAGCCATCATCATTTTCGGTTGTTTCTATGTCAAGTTCCTCTTCGATTTTGTTTTTGAAATCCTCGAAATTTTCAACATCGGAAAAATCGGGAAGGTCTATTTCGATTTCGCTTTCTGTTTCGCCGTCTGTGATAGTGAT
>JAZRHT010000070.1:0-7036 GCA_045644905.1 Oscillospiraceae bacterium | reverse complement strand
CATTGACATAGGAATGTTGCAGTCGGTGCTGCCGGAGCCGCCGGTACACTCAAGTCCCGAATGCTTTTTGCTGATGGTTTCGGCGCGATTGCACATATCTTGTAGCTCTTTTTCGTCAACCTCGATTCCGCAAGGACGAACTCCGATTATCTCAACATCAATATCTGCAATGCCTCTTTTTCTTGCGTCCTCAATAGTGTCCTCAAAGAATTTCTGCATAATAGCAAGGCACTCGCTGTCGTCCGAGCGGTATTCGTAAAGAACCTTTGCCTCCTGAGCGATGGTGTTAACCGAGGTTCCGCCCTCGATGCCGCCAACGTTGTAGGTGGTTTTGGTGTTTTCCTTACTCGGCACAGTGCACTCGTAAAGCTTGCAAATAACGTCTGCCGCAGCGGCAATAGCGTTGCGGTTTCCGAATCTTCCGTAGGAGTGACCGCCCTCGGTTTTGAAGGTAAGCTCATAGCGATGCGAGCCGACGCATTTGTTTATGTAGCGCGTATAGGTGTCGTCAAAGGCATAGAGGTTTTTAATTCTGCCCTCGAAGTCTTTCATAATCTGTTTTGTGCCTTTAAGATTTCCAAGACCCTCCTCGCAGGAGTTTGCAAGGAAGATAACGCCGCGCTTGGGCTTAATATTATTTTGAGCCACATATCTTGCAACCATCATAAGATTAACAAGGCAGGCAGTATCATCACCAACTCCGGGGGAGCGGATGTACTCGCCGTCATTGATGACGGGCATAGGCGTGAGATCGGGGAAAACTGTGTCGGTGTGCGCAAGGAAAATGATAATGTCATCTCTGCCCTCGCAATTTACGGGATAGATAACGTTTAAAGCCTCGTCAATGTAAACGCCCTCGCAGCCTGCATTAGTGAGCCAGTTTTTAACAAACTCGGCTCTCTTTTCTTCCTTTCCCGAGGGAGCGGGAATAGCGCAAAGGGTCTCTAAAAGCTCGATAGTTTCCTCTTTGCAATCCTCTACGTATTTTAAAATATCTTGGGTAAGTTCAAATGCCATTTTTCTGCTCCTTTTTACCACTTACAAGTGATGATGCCGTCGTCCTCTAAGATAATCTCGGTGCCAAAGGGCTCGCACATTTCTTTAAGGTAAGCGGCGATGTCCTTGCCGTCAGTTCTTCTGGGAAGTCCGATCTGAGATTTGTTTCCTTTCATCATTCCTTCGCAGGGCATAAGGCGAAGGCTCTTAAGCTTTCCGTCCTCACATTCCCAAAGAGGAATAACTGTCATAAACATTCTTCTGTCTTCCATAAGTCCGACAGTGAAATCACGGGAGCGGGTCTTTAAAAGTCCGTGAACTGTGTCGACGGCGGCATTGAGTCCGTATTTCTCGAAGAACTCATTGGGAGCGAGCTCGATGTTGTAAAGCTGAAGCACAAAGTCACCCAGTGAATAGAAAATGGGGCACTCTTTGTAAATTTCGATAGGTCGCAGCAGGTGAGGTCCGTGACCGATGATGGCGTGTGCGCCGGCGTCAATGCAGCGGTGGGCAAATTCCTGCAGGAACTCGGAGGGAGATTCCTTTTTGTTGCCGCTTAATTGATGCGAGTGAACAGAAATGAGAATGTAATCTGCCTGAAGCTTTGCTTCATAAATAGATTTCTCAATGCGAGCCATATCATTTTTGTTGATAGTGGTGACGAGCTTTGCCTTTTCGCCTGCAAAGAAGCGCATATCGCCAAACTCAGCCTCGTTATCTGCAAGAGGGAGGAGGTATCCTTCGCCTCGGGTTATTTCACGGGAAGCATTGATGTTGGTTTCCTTAGCAATTCTCTTGATAACATCGATATCCTCCTGGGGAAGCTCGATGTGCTGAGAGGTTCTAAGACCGTTAATTCCGCTTCTGCCGTAAACTCTCGGAGTCTGCTCGCCTGCGAGCATATAGTCGCTGAAGGTGGTGTTAACCGAAATAAGCGCAACTCTGCCCTTTTTGGTTTCTAAATATTTAGGAGCGGCGGCCTCTGCTAAGTTTCTGCCAACGCCTGCGTGAACAAAGCCGCTCTCCTCAACGTAGCCGAGTGTTGCCTCAAGGCCTTCGTAAGAAAAGTCGAGAGCGTGGTTGTTGTTAAAGCTGAGCATATTAAAGCCGAAGTTTTTAATGTCCTCTAAAACGTCGGGGTTTGTTCTGATGTATGTACCGCCCGAAAGCTGAGATGAGGGGCATTCGCCCTCGTAGTTAAGGGTGGTTTCGAGGTTAAAGAATCTTGCGTCACCCTCGCAAATGAAGGGAGCGAGCTCATTAAAGCCCTCAAAATCCTCCTGAATTCTTCTCTGGATAATCATATCGCCTGCTGCTGTAAATTTCATAAAATGCGCCTCCGATTAGATAATTTTTTAGCACAGCGTCTACCTCAAAATATAGCACAATAAACTTGCTATGTCAACAAAAAGCCCCCTCTTTTGAGGGGGCAAAAATCATTTTATTTTAAGAAAGCTTTTTGCAAGCTGAATAAGTCTTTGACATTCGTGCGAGCGGTAAAATAAAAGCAAAAATACTAAAGGAACCGAAAGACCGCAGATAATGATATGAACGATAACCGAAATCCAGCCAAGCCCCGTTAAAACGTTGGAGCAAATGAAATAATCCAAAAAGCCAACAAGGGTTAAAACTGCCATATACATAAGTTGCTTTGAATAGTATCTGAGCGGCGATTTGTAATTTTCAAGGCAATGCTTGTTGATAATAATCGGGTCGATGAGGAAGTCTGCAAAAATATCGGCGCAGAGCGTTCCCAAAACAACGCCGTAAATGCCGATTATATTTACCATTACAAGCGAAACCACAAGGTTAATTACAATGCTGATAATGGGTCTGTACCACATTTGACGGTATGCGCCGGTAACGTTTCTTATTTGGCCGAGGCTCATTTTTACGCCGAACATAACAAGCTGAGCGCCCATCATAAGCGAGAGAGGCTGCGCAATAACGTAGCTCTCGCCGACCCAGGCAGTTAAGAGCTCGTCGGCGCAAACTGCAACTCCGACACCCGCCGTACCGTAAAGCAAAAACGAAATAAGATTGCAGATTTCGAAAAAAGCGTAACGCTTTTCAAGGCTCTCCTTAGCATAAAGGTTTCCGAGGCTCGCTCTGAAGGCACCGAAAAATCTGTCTAAAATGATGGTGATGGTTGTGAAAAGTAAAAGATAGTTTGAGTAAAATCCAACAATTGAAAGTCCGATAAACGAACTGATGATAAGGTTGTCGGTGCTTCTTAAAACGGTGTTGTTAACCTTGTAGATAAAGGCTCCGCCGAGGTCTTTAAAAAGGTCCTTGACTTCGGCAAGACTTAGTTTATCGTCACTCTTTTTAAAGGCGTCGGGGTATTTTTTGGTGGCGATAAGCGAAATTACAAAGTTAGAAAGAATCGAAAAGCCAATCGAAAGTGCAACATAAACGGTGAAGTTTTTAAATAAAACAAGCGTTAAAATCTGTGCAATATTGAGAATAAACTGCGATAAAAAGCCCACAACTGAAAGGATGTACTCCTCTTGGTTTGCCTTTAAAATAGCATTTTTGAAGGCAAAAAGGAGATATGAGCTTGCGCTCTGTGAAAGAAATAAAAGAAAAATTAAAACGGGAGAAAGACCGAGCACAGTGATGCTATCGTAGTCTTTGATAAGAGCGGGGAGAAAGGGAATAAGGCAAAGACCTAAAACCAAAATCACCGAGCCGACAACAAGATAGGCATACCGATAGAACTTCATAAGCGCACGAATTCTCGGCATATTGTTTTCCGAAATCGGTTTGTAGAGCTTGTAGTTCATAGCAACGTCAAGACCAAGCTCGGTTAAGGAAAGCATAGAAAGAATATCAGAAAAAAGCCCGTTAATTCCGAGGTAGGCGCTGCCGAGCGTCTTTATTAAAACCGTTCTGCAAGCAAAACGGATTACGGTAAGCAGTAGATTTGAGCCAATTCCCGTTACAAGATTTCGAAGGGAATTTTTTGTCCTTGAATCAGTGTTCATACTTTTCCTTCTTAGTTTAAATTACAGTTTTTGTATTTCTTCAAATATTCTTTTGCAGTTTTCGCAGTCGCGAAGAGGGAAGAAGCCCTCAAGGCGTTTTTTGTAAAAATCGTCAATCTGATAGCCGTTTTCGGCGTTTGCGATGATTTGCTCTACAACCTCGTCAGCAGTGTTTTTTACAGGTCCGAAGCTCATAGTATCATAATCAAAATAGCCCTTTGCATAGTGATTTTTAAAGAAATTTTCTCTGTCAAACTGGAAATATATAACCGGTTTTCCCATATATGCAAAGTCAAAATAAACGCTCGAGAAGTCGGTTACAAGAAGCTTAGACTCTTTTAAGAGTGTCTGCACGTCATAATTTTCCATCGACGCAATTTTGATTTTATCACTTTTTGAACCGAAGAGATAAATGTATTTTTGCATCTCAAAATGCGGATAGAAAATGATTTCTGTGCCGCTTTTTTCGGCAAATTCGCAGAGTCTCGGATTGTTTAAAGCCTCATTCCAGCAGCGAACGTATTCACTGTTTTCAACCTCGGCGGCTGACGCAAATTTAAGCTGCAATCTCCAGGTGGGCATTATGAGAATTTGTTTTTTGGTTTGAAAGTCGCAAAGTGCGTCAAAACGGGCGCAGCCGGTGTACTTAACCTCACCGTTTTTGTAATGGAAGGTTTGGTTTATAAAGTCAAATTCAGGCTTGGCGCCGCAAGTAAAAAGCGAAACGCCAATTTTTTCGGCGTACAGATTGGGATAATCGCTAATGGCGATTCCGTGCTGCAGGAAAATGAGCTTTCCGTAAATATGAAGCTTTTTGCGAAACCTTGCGTAAAAATCAATGTTAGGTGAAAAGCCCATAATGTGAGTGCTGATTTTGTATTTGGCGACGATAAAAAGAAGATAATGTCTAAGACTTCTGCGATTTACAACGTTGCCCAAGGGCAGAAGCTTATCTCTGTCCGGCGAATTTTTGGTGATTACAAAATAACTCTCTTTTTCACTATGCTTTTCTTTAAAATAGCGATAGAGATGATAGGCGTTGTCACGAGCGTCGACACCACGCTCGGCGAAGAGATAGATTTCTCTGTTTCTATAAATCAGACGAGCGATAGGGTAAAGCGAAAAATAGGATATCGCCTCAAAAAGATATCCGATAATGCGTTTTATTTTTTCCGCCATCATCAATTTCACCGCCTTTTTTAAATTCGTATGCGTTGCATTTCATTGTACCACAAAAAAACTAAAAAAACAAGCCGCACAGTTTTGTGCGGCTTTGCATTATTTAAAGGTCGAGCTTTATCTTGGGAAGGCTCCATAAAAAGCGGGTTGCCAGCATGCGCAGAGCAAAAATGAAGATGATGCCGACTATCGAGGGGATAAGCGCGTCGGCACTGTGTAGCCTTAAAAGATAGTAAACAAGGCTACCTAAAATTGAGGCAAGAGCATATACGTGCTTTTTTAAAACGTAGGGGGTACTGTCTGTTAAAACGTCCCTTATAATTCCGCCGCCGACACCCGTTAGCATGCCGAGAGTGACCGAAAAAATAACGTTTCCTCCAAACCCATTCACAAACGCAACCTCGGTTCCCATAACTGAGAATGCCGCAAGCCCCATAGCGTCAAAAATATTGTTGATGTGCTCGGTTTTTTCAGAGAGCTCACCGAACTTGCGCCTGAAAATATAAGCCGCGATAAAAACGATAACGGAAGTAAGGAGTGTTATGGCAAAATTATGATAGCTTGTAAAAAAGGAGGGCGGGATTTTGCCGATAAGAAGGTCACGCATTATTCCGCCGCCCACGGCGGTTATGCCGCCGACAAAGCAAACTCCGAATATGTCAAGAGAACGCCTTATTGCAATAATTGAGCCCGAAACGGTGAACGAAATCGTTCCGATAATTTCAAGAATGAAAAGAATTGTCTGTGTCATAAAAACCTCCTTGCAATTAAATCTTATCACACGTTTTTTGCAATTTCAAGAGAAAAAAATATTTATATCTGCCTTAAATTGCCGTTGAAAAACACGTAAAATATGGTATAATGAAAATAGAAATTTTCACGGAGGAAAATATATGTTTATCACAAATGACATTAAATATGTTGGCGTAAATGACCATAAAATTGACCTTTTCGAGGGTCAGTATACAGTCCCTAACGGAATGGCTTACAACTCTTATGTTGTAGTTGACGAGAAAATCGCTGTTATGGACAGCGTTGATGCGAATTTTAAGGAGCAGTGGCTTTCTAACATAAAAAGCGAGCTCGGAGATAGAAAACCCGATTATCTCGTTGTGCTTCATATGGAGCCCGACCACTCGGCAAATATTTTGAATTTCACGCTCGAATTTCCCGAGGCAAAAATCGTTTCATCGGCTAAGGCTTTTTCTATGATGAAGCAGTTTTTCGGCACAGATTTTGCAGACAAGCAAATCGTTGTAAAAGAGGGCGACACCCTCGAGCTCGGACGTCATAGCCTTAGCTTTGTTGCCGCTCCTATGGTGCATTGGCCTGAGGTTATAGTTGCCTATGATAGCGCCGACAAGGTCCTTTTCTCTGCCGATGCATTCGGAAAATTCGGCGCTCTCGACGTAGAGGAGGATTGGGCCTGCGAAGCGAGAAGATATTTTATCGGCATCGTTGGAAAATACGGCGTGCAGGTACAAAGCTTGCTTAAAAAGGCCGCTGCTCTCGATATCGAGAAAATCTGTCCCCTTCACGGTCCCGTTTTAAGCGAGAATTTGGGATATTACGTCGGACTTTATGATACTTGGTCAAGTTATGCGACCGAAAGTGAAGGCGTTATGATTGCATACACCTCGGTTTACGGCAATACTAAAAAGGCAGTTGAGCTCTTAGAGAAAAAGCTTTATGAAAATGGCTGCCCCAAGGTTGTGGTAAACGACCTTGCAAGGTGCGATATGGCAGAGGCTGTTGAGGATGCCTTTCGCTATGGTAAAATCGTTTTCGCAACAACAACCTACAATGCAGAGATTTTCCCCTTTATGCATCATTTTATTCTCGGTCTTGTCGAGCGCAATTTCCAAAATAAAACG
>JAZRHT010000069.1:0-2980 GCA_045644905.1 Oscillospiraceae bacterium | reverse complement strand
ACTACCGTCAAATGCGGGATAGACAAAGTACGATGTGCCTGCATTTGGAAAGTTTGAAACGGGATTCATAGCGGGGTTAAAGATGCCCTTGCTCAGCTCGCCATAATAGAAATTATATGCCCACTGCAAAAAGCCTTTAATGTTATGGTAATAGAGCTGAACTCCCAAAATGCGATTTCGCTCGCGAGGGAGCTGAATTATGCGATTGCTAAGACCATTGTCAACCTCCTCGCCGGTGTAATATGCCCAGATATTATCCCCTTTCCCAATAAACTGATGCGCAAAGCGGGTCAGCGCTATCGGGGTTTTAACAAGTCCCGATTCGTAAAATTCGGGATGAGAGAGAGCATCTCCAACCATATAGCCCTCGAGCAGATCGGCTATCTTATTGTATGCCGCCTCATAGTTTTTGTAGGTGTTTTGATTGGGCTCATCCGAAATATGAAATAGTATGTTTTTTTCAAGACCCTCGCTTTTTAAAAACACTCTAAGCTCGGTTAAGTAAGCTCGCAAAAACTCAATATATTCGTCGCCAATAGCGTCGGTGTGCCAGCCAAATAGCTTGTTTTGCTCGCCGCTTTCCTCCACAACTATCTTGGGTGCGTGCTTTGCGCCCCACTGGGTAAACAAATGTGAATGCTCGAAATATTCAATTCCCTGGGCTCTGCAGATGTCAATAAACTTCTTAAGCAGGCTGAAATCAAAGCTATATTTTCCGTTTTCACGCTTTATTTTAACAAGCTGGGCAGTCATCCTCTCCTCGCCCACCATTGTGTCAAGCGGCGGGGTAAATGCAGGAAGCAGCAGCATATTCATTCCGTTTAATGCCGCTTTTTTTACGAAATCGCGCATTATCTCAAAATACTCTTTTGAGAAAATTTCCTTATTATAAAAGTCTGAAAGGCAGTCGTAATGAAACCAGTTTGTGTACATAAGACTTTGTTTGGGCAAGGCCGCATCAATAACGCAAAGGGAAATGCTGTCCTCACCTAATTTGTTAAGAGCTTGATCGTAAAACTCAAACTTGACCTCTTGCTTACCTGCCGCGATTTCCTTTCCCTCTTCGTTTACGCAAATCCACAAGCCCTGCCAGCAGTCGTTGAAGGCAGTTAGCAGCGTACTCTCCCCTTCCTCGAAGTTTTTGTGGATTCCTCGGTAGGCTTCCCTCTCTATCATCTGCGCATCCGACTTTTTAGGCACGAGAATATCAGGATACATTCCGATAGCCTGCTTTGGCTCTATGGTCGAGTAGTCTGTGTGTATTACGGGGACATAGTTTATATAATACACACTTATCGGCAGGTCAGAAATCGCTTTTACAAAAAAACGAGCCGACTGTGTCGATCCGTCAGTTATTTTATAAGCTAATTGAAACGAGAACGGCTCGTTTTTACAAAGCGAATATTCCGAAAGTCGCACATCGGGACACTCTTCGGGCTTTATTCTTGAAAGTGAACTGAGTATTCTTGTTGTAATCATAATTTCCCTCCTACTTTATTTTCATTTTAGCAAACTGAGCCGCCCTTTTACATTGACTATATCGACCTTTTCTTGTACAATATCGATTTTTATAATTGACTTTATAGCGCAAATAATATAAGATAAAATTAAAGACATTATTAAAGCGAAAAGGGGCGGCAGTATGGCTAAGGCGGCATTTTCCTCCGAACAGGAATATTCTGGACATCTCAAGCTCAATTCCTGCGGAAAAGATTGGCTCACCCAGCGCGATTACGAAACTCTGCGGAAAAATGGCAGAATAGATTACTCGGTTTACTACATTTCAAAGGGTGCAGCTTATCTTGATATAGACGGGAAAACACTTGTGGCCGATGAGGGCAGCGTTGTGCTCTACTTTCCCCGCATCCCTCAGCATTACAGCTTTAAAAAGCAGGATGCCTCAATAATGCTATGGGCGCATTTTAGCGGCAGCTCGTGTGACATTCTCGATTTTTTAAAGGCGCAAAGCCCCGCCGTTATTAAAATAAATGACCGAAAGCAGTTTGAGTCGGCATTTGACAAAATGGTTACAGCGCATTACAAAAAAACGCAGTATTTTGACACTATGTCTATAGGGTATATGACGGTGCTTATGTCGCTTATCGCTCAGAGCGGCGCTACAAATAGCGAGAGAAAATCCAAAATATCCAACGAAAATATGGAGAAGGTTTTGAGCATTATGTACGATGAATACAACCTTCCCATTGACATAAAAAAGTACGCTGCGCTCTGTTTTGTCGGCGAGGACCATTTTATCCGTGTTTTCAAAGCCTACACTGGGCTGACCCCTTATAATTATCAGCTGAAAATCCGCATTGACAGAGCCGTATACATGCTGGAAAACACCTCGATAGGCGTCGGGGAATGTGGCGAGGTGGTCGGCTTTAGCGACAGCGCCTATTTCAGCAAGGTTTTCAAGAGATTTACAGGTCACCCTCCCTCATACTATAAAAAATAAGCTTGCTCAAAAGAGCAAGCTTATTTTTTATGAATTAGGTTTTCTTTATGATTTTGGTTTTACACTTGGGACAAGTGATTTCAATTTTGCCCTTGCCGCGCGGAACTCTCAAACGTGTGCCACATTTACATTTGAAATATTTATGGGTTTTTCGCTCGTCCCACATCTTTTTGCGGGTATTTTTGTCCCTTAAAAACTTATTCTGAATATTAAGATATTTTGCATTTTCACTTTGTCTTTTATAGAGGTTTTTGGATAGAGTTCTGAAAATGCAGTATGCAAGAATACCCGAGCCCAAGAGGGATAAAAGCCACGAATCAGTGAAACTCGAAATGAGATTTACAACAAGCGCCGTAATTAAAAGAAAACGGTTAAATGCGTCAACCCCGTTGCGCCCGTACATAAAGGCGCTTATTTTATATCCCAAATTCGCAAAAAAGTTTCTCAATTTAAGTCCTTTCCTTTCTCCGCCGCCATTCGAACGACGCCTTTTCGAAGCTCGTCCATTCGAAGGTCGAGCGC
>JAZRHT010000068.1:0-6851 GCA_045644905.1 Oscillospiraceae bacterium | reverse complement strand
CAAGCAACCCGAAGTGAGCACAGCTACAAGGACGTACTTTCAGCTATGGGCGATAGGCTTGTTCATCTGCATTTAAACGATTGTGACGAGCATAATGACTGCCTGCTCCCCGGACGTGGCAACCGAGATTTTAGGGAACTTTTTGAAATTGTCGAAAGTAATGGATATAACGGCTCAGCAGTTATCGAGGTTTACAGACAAAATTTCGGTGAGTGCGGCGAGCTTGTAGAAAGCCTTAGATATCTAAATAATGTGTTAAAATAAAAAATGCTTTACATTAGAAACAATATCTGCTAAAATGAAGAAAAAGGCTAAAAGGGAGGAAATTTAAATGAGATGTCCTTTTTGTGGTTATGAAGAAAGCCGCGTTGTTGACTCACGTCCTACCGAAGAAAATGAAAAAATCCGCCGCAGAAGAGAGTGCCTTAAATGTAACTCTCGTTTTACTACCTATGAGGTTATTGAAACAGTGCCCATTATGGTAGTTAAAAAGGATAGGTCCCGTCAAGCCTTTGACAGAGATAAGCTTATGAGAGGAATTCTGCGTTCCTGCGAAAAGCGTCCCGTAACTGCCGCTGATATCGAAAAACTTGTTGACCAGATTGAAAGCGAGCTTTCCAATTCACTTCAAAGAGAGGTTAGCTCCTATAGAATCGGCGAGCTCGTTATGAAGCATCTTAAGTATATTGATGAGGTAGCATATGTTCGCTTTGCCTCGGTTTATCGTGATTTCGGCGATATCGATGCATTTATGCAGGAACTCAAATCTCTTAAAAAAGATAAGTAAATTAAAAATCCCTCGGCTTAGTGCCGAGGGATTTATTTTTTATGTAATATTCTGCTTTGATGGCTATAAAAAACTATTTTACCTTCTTTGTGATCGAAAGAAGCCTTATGATAACGGGGCTGAGAACGATGTTAAATCCAAGCTCAACGGGGAAGTTTAAAAGTCCGAGTCCGAAAATCATATAGTTTACAAGGTTCTGATCTCCTGCCCATTCTTTAATGGTCGGCATAAAGAATACAAGACAGCCTAAAAGGAAAATTCCGGTGTTGATAATGGGGCAGACAACAGCCGCCGAGAAAACTCCGAGATAAACATTCTTTTTAGAAAAAATCTCATAAATAAGTCCCGCGAAAAATCCGCAGAGCGTACCCTTTAATAAAACCGTTAAAATAGTTCCGGGAATGTTTATCATCATAAATGCGGTAGCATCTCCGCTAAGAAGAACAACAGCGCCGAAAACGAATCCGAGCCACGCTCCTATGTATTTTCCGCATAGCGCCGCGCCGACGACTATGGGAATAAGAACCAGCGAGATTGAAAAGAGCCCTAAGTGAATGAACGAGCCCATAAGCTGCAGAATGATAACCAACGCAGTTAAGATTGCGCCAAGGGCAAGCGTCTTGGTAGACATTTTTGTTGACATAAAAATCCTCCTTGCTACTGCTCCGCAGGCGGATGCAGTGCGAAAAATTTTGTTTAAATGTTTTTATTGTAAATGGTATACAAACCATCAAGCAGCAATGTTTCGTCGATTATAATTTCCTCACGGCAGTGAGGAGCTATAACCTTGGAAAGTCCGCCCGTTGCAATAACGGTGGTGTCCTCTCCCAAAATTTCTTTGTATCTTGCGATCATTCCGTCTATCATACAGGCATTTCCCAAAACTGCGCCCGAACGCATACAGTCAATGGTGTTGCTTCCGATAACGTCAACCTCGCCGTCTAAGCTAATCTGAGGAAGCTGCGCTGTGCCCTGAGCGAGCGCGTTGAGTGCAGTGTTAACGCCCGTCAAGATAGAGCCGCCAACCATTTCACCATTTTTGTTGAGCGCCGAAATGGTGGTAGCTGTGCCTAAATCAAAAACGATAGAGGGGAGCGGATACTTTTTCTGCGCCGCAACCGAAACGCAAACAAGGTCTGCGCCAAGCTGAGCAGGATTGTCTATCTTTATGTTAAGTCCTGTTTTAACTCCGGGGCCGACTATAAAGACCTTGCAATCAAAAAGTCTCTTTATTGCACCCTCTAAAAGTCCCGAAACCTGCGGAACAACAGAGGAAATGATTGCGCCTTCAATCTCGCTCACTTTATCAGAAAGCGAGAGAATGGAGCGAATTGTAACCGCATATTCGTCACGGGTCTTTTGTCTGTCAGTTGACATACGAGCAGTAAAGATAAGCTCGTCGTTGTCATAAACGCCTATAATTGTATGTGTGTTTCCAACGTCAATAGTCAGAATCATATAATCACCTTATAATTCATATCCGTTAGGATTATTTTTCTGCCAGCGCCAAGAGTCCTCGCACATTTCGAGTAGCTCTCGCTGAGCCTTCCAGCCAAGCTCTTTTTCTGCAAACGCAGGGTCAGCATAGCACATAGCAACGTCGCCGCTTCTTCTGGGAGCTATTTTATAGTTAATCTCTCTGCCTGAAGCCTTTTCGAAAGCCTTTACCATCTCAAGAACGCTGTAGCCGTTGCCGGTGCCTAAGTTGTAAGCACTGATTCCTTTGGATGAAAGAACCTTTTCAACCGCCTTTAAGTGACCGAGTGCAAGGTCAACAACGTGAATGTAATCGCGAACTCCCGTTCCATCTACCGTGTCATAGTCATCGCCGAAAACAGAAAGGCATTCTCTCTTTCCGATTGCAACCTGAGTGATGTATGGCATAAGGTTGTTGGGAATTCCGTTTGGGTCCTCTCCGATTCTTCCGCTCTTGTGAGCGCCAATGGGATTGAAATAACGAAGCAGAGCAATGCTCCAGTCAGCATCCGAAACAGCGAGGTCTCTGAAAATATCTTCCTGCATTAGCTTTGTTGCACCATAAGGATTAGTTGTCGAAAGAGGGAAGTCCTCTTTTATAGGAACTGTCTTGGGCACACCGTAAACGGTTGCCGAAGATGAAAATACAAGACGTTTAACGTTAAACTCATCCATGAGCTCGCAGAGAGTAAATGTGCTGCCTAAGTTGTTGCGGTAGTATTTAAGCGGCTCTGCTACTGATTCGCCAACCGCCTTAAAGCCTGCAAAGTGAATAACAGCATCGGGCAGGTTTTCTTCGAAAACCTTTCTCATTCCGTTTTTGTCGGCAACGTCGAGCTCGTAAAAAGCAAAGTCCTTGCCTGTGATTTCACGAATTCTATTTAAAACCTCGGGCTTGGAGTTTGAAAAGTCATCAACAATGCAAACCTCATAGCCTGCATTCAGCAGTTCAACGCAGGTGTGCGAGCCGATATATCCGGCACCGCCGGTAACAAGAATTTTCATAAAAACACCAACCCTTTTGTAAAGATTATTCTTTCTATATTTTACAATAGCATACCTATAAATGCAACATTTTTTTGCTATTTTCCTATTACATAAACTAAAATACTAAGCCCAAAAATAAAAAATACTTGATTTTTCCCATAAAAAACCGTATAATATGTATAAAGCAGCTTTCCGTGATTTCTGTATCAAACACGGACAGCTGCTTTTTTTAAACCGAGATGGGATACCTTTTGATATAGAAATCCTTAAGAAAGTGAGGAAAAATTATGAATAAAAAATATAGATTATCAACCGCATTGGATATAGACGATCTCTTAATGGAATGTACATCCTATGCTATTCGCCTTGCAAATGAAAAGCATAAATTTGACCCGCCCATGACTATCTATGAAAAGGATCGCTGGGGCAAGAACGGAACGAGAGCCGATAGTATTTATCCATATTTCAGTGACCCTGAGTTTTACAGAACTCAGCCCGTCTATGAGGGCGCAAAGGAATTTGTCCGTAAACTCAGTCAGATGACCGAGGTATACGTTTCCACTGCCGTTCCACCGCAGTTTATGGGAATTCGCGCACAAAGAATATTGGAGGAATTCCCCGAAATCCCTGCCGACCATATCTATATGGGCGCAAGCAAGGATAAAATCCATACAGACATTCTTTTTGACGACGCTATGCATAACATCTTAAAGTCAAATGCAAAGTATCCCATCTTGATGCGCCGTCCTTGGAACTATGATGCAACGGGGATGCTCGCCGTAAATAACTACGATGAATTCTTAAAACTCGTCGAGGTAATCGCCGAGAGCTATAGCGCAGAGTCGCAGCAGAGAAGAGCCGATAACGCAAAGATAGTTGTCCTTGTTGGTCCTTCGGGAAGCGGCAAATCCAAGATTGCAACAAAGCTCCTTGAAAAGAGCGATAAATATGTAAAGCTTATGAGCTTTACAACCAATGACCCTACCGCTATTGAGGAAAATAAATGGTATAACTATGTTTCTATCGATACCTTTAGGGAAATGTGCGATAGCGGAGAGCTTCTTCAGTCAACTATGTACGCAGGTCACGGCTACGGCTCTCGCAAGGCTGATGTAGATAGAATTCTCTCAAGTGGCAAGCACGTTCTTACAACTATGGATATCTGCGGCGCAATGTCACTCAAAACCCATTTCAGAAATATTGTAACAATCTATATCAAAAGGGAAAAGAAGGCTCTGATGTCAAATATCCTTCGCAAAAACTCCTCGATAGAGGATAAGGTAAACCGCCTTACCGCTATAGAATATGAGCAGAAGAATTTGGAGCTATGCGATTACGTCGTCGAATTTGAAGAATACGATGAGGCTGTCGAAAAACTCTCCGAAATCCTAAAAATCTAAAAATAAAAAAGCCCTGCGAGAGCGGGGCTTTTTTATTGGCGGAGTTCTCATCTCCGTATTTGTTTACACAAATAAAAAACCGAAACACCCTAAAGGGCATTTCGGCTTTCGGGTGTACATCGTCGGTACGGTGCGCTCTCGATTTTGCCGACCGCTCCGAGCGGTTAGCGGCAAAATCTTCGTGCTCCCGACTTCACGGATGAAAAATGCTATCGCGCATTTTTCACCGCTGCGACGAACTCCTCCGGAGTTCTCATCTCCGAATTGCTAACGCAAAATAAAAAACCGAAGCACCCTAAAGGGCATTTCGGCTTTTTGGTGATCCATCGGAGATTCGAACTCCGGACACCTTGATTAAAAGTCAAGTGCTCTGCCAACTGAGCTAATGGATCGACTACATCAAAAATGCATCACCTAAATGATGCTTGTATATTATAACAAGCCGATGCACATTTGTCAACCGATTTTTTGAAAAAAATTAACTTTTTTCTACAATTTTTAGTATTTAAAAAATATTCCCCGATATTCATAAAAATTAAAGCCGCCCAAACGGGCGGCTTTGACCCTACATGTATAATTAGATATGTACCTTTACAACAACCTTCTTAACAGAAACGCTGTCTACAAGCTTGATTCCGGGCTTGTGAACGTCCTCGGGGAAGTAAATAGCAAAAGTGTTCTCTTCGCAGTCAAGTTTAACCTTGTCGCCAGAAGCGGTGTAGAATGCAACGTCCTTTTCGGGATTGTATTCTGTCATAAGCTCGCAGTTATCAATGTATGCGCACTCCATATATTCCTTACCCGAAACTATAAACTGAATGTCGATATAGTTCTTGTGTGCCTCGAATTTCTCATGAGGCTCCTTGGGATCGTAAGCCTGAACGCTTGCCCAAACGTTTTTGCCGTCAATTTCATATTTTCCAACCTCAGTGCCCTCGGCTATAACCTTTTTAATAAAGTCGAAGCCCTTTTTAAAGCCCTTGTGGCAGCCGTAGTAAAGCTCTGCGTTTTTAAGTGTGTCAAAAATCATTTTTATCGTCCTTTCGTTTTAAAAAATGCTAATTAGAGTGTACCACACGCATTTGTAAATTTCAAGCCCCACAAAATAGTGGAGAATAGGTGTTTTTTTACTTAAATAACAATATATTGTGTAAAAGTAAAATTTAGGCACAATATCTTTAGTGTTGAAATTTGTGCAAAGTGTACAAATTCCACATCGCATATTTATGAAAGTTTAACCTTTACAAATTGGAAATAAAGGAATATAATGGCATTAGGTATTTCCCAATATTAAAAAACGGAGGTAAAACAAGAATGAAAAAAAGAATCTTGGCACTTATCCTTTCAATCGCAATGGTTCTCAGTTTCCTTCCTTTTGCAGCTTTTGCAGATGATACTGCATCAGCCGCTTATGTTAAGGTAACTGAAGCTCCCGCCGATTGGTCCGGCGATTATCTCATTGTATATGAGAGTGGCGCAAACAGCGTTGCATTTAATGGTAGTCTTTCGAAATTAGATGCAGCAAATAACAACACCAAAGTTACAATAAGCAACAACCAAATTGAGGCAACTGATGCTATGAATAGCATTAAGTTTACTATTGAAAAATCTGGTAGCGGATATACTATTAAATCTGCTGGTGGCTATTACATTGGTAGCACCTCTTCGTCCAGTAACAACTTATTATCAAATAAATCTACTAAGTATACCAATACCATAACACTTGAAAGTACTGGAGTTAAGATAGTTGGAAGTGGCGGTAATGTTCTTCGTTATAACTCTGATGCTAATAACTATAGATTCCGTTACTTTAAGCCTAGCACATACACAGGTCAAAAGGCGGTACAGCTTTATAAATACACTGAATTAGGCGAGCCCGATCCTGATGCTTGCACACACGAAAACTTTGATGTTGAAGGTTACGTTGCACCTGAAACTCTTAAGACAGGTTTCAGCGGCAACAAGGTGTGCAAAGACTGTGGCGAAACCTTTGAAACAGGTACTGTAATTCCTATGCTCGAATATGAGGCGGACAGCACTCTTACCTATGCACAGGCAACTGAGCTTGCCCTTGCTTTTGGACATCAGGAGTATTCAAACAATAAATACTACCTTGAGGGTACTGTTAAATCAGTAACCAACACCACATACGGAAACATCTATATTGAAGACGCAGAGGGTAACCCCTTCTATCTCTATGG
>JAZRHT010000067.1:0-21266 GCA_045644905.1 Oscillospiraceae bacterium | reverse complement strand
GAAATTTTAAAAGGATGTAAAAAATGAGAAATAAAGCTCTTAAAAACTTAACTGCGGCGGCTCTCATTGCCGCTCTTTACACTGCGCTAACGCTTATCGTAGCGCCCCTTAGCTTCGGTCCCGTTCAAATAAGACTCAGCGAGGCGCTAACTGTGCTTCCCGCCGTTTGCCCCCCTGCCGTTTGGGGGCTTAGCTTAGGCTGTTTTCTTTCAAATCTGCTCGGATTTTTAATGGGCGCAAATCCATTAGGACTTATCGACAGCGCCATTGGAACACTTGCAACGCTGCTTGCCGCAATTTGCACCTATTACATCGGCAAGGCATTTAAAGGAAGGGCTAGCCTTTGGCTCTCGCCTCTGCCGCCCATTATTTTTAATGGCATTATAATCGGACTTGAGCTTTCCTATTTTTATATTGGAGATATGTCTTTTGTGCCTGTTCTTTTAACCTGTCTTTATGTTGCTGTCGGTGAGATCTTGCCGTGCTATATCGGCTCGTTTGTTTTCCTAAAGAGCGCAAAGGGATATTTTAAAAAGTTTTTCTGATACAAATAAAAAGGCCGCAACCTTAATGGGCTGCGGCTTTTTTGTTTTATAATAAGGGGAGGATGAGCTTATTAAAGAGCTCGTAAATAATGGGAATCAAAAGGGCGGGGAGCATATTTCCCGTCTTTATTTTTTTGCCGAAAATCTGATTTATTCCGATGCAGAATATAAGCGCCGAGCCGACGTAGGAAAGATTGCCTATAAGCTCCTGACTTAAGATGGGCGAAATAAATTCGGCTAAAAGGGTGATGCCGCCTTGATAAATCACGACGGGGATAATCGAGAACAGAGTGCCTACGCCGAGTGTTGAGGCCATTATGAGAGCGATAAGTCCGTCGAGAATAGATTTTGCGGCAAGCATAGAATAGTCGCCGGTAAGCCCGTCGTTAAGCGAACCGACAATCGCCATAGCTCCAACGCAGAAGATAAGGGTTGAGTTTACAAAGGATTCGGTGAAGTTGCCGTCGCCCTTTGACTTGATTTTGGATTTAAGGAAATCTCCCATACCCTCGAGCTTGTCCTCGATTTTTAAAAGCTCGCCTAAAAATGTTCCTACAAGCAGCGAAATAATAAGCAGCATTGTGCCTTGAGTTTCGATGGCGCCGCTCTCGTTTACCTTTAAAAGACCCGCCATAGCGCCGCTTATTCCTATAAACATGGTTGCAACTCCGATGGCTTTCATAAGGGAATCAAGCAGCTTTTGGTTTAGCCCCTTTTTCATTAAAAGACCGATACCGCCACCTATTAAAATTGTGATAACGTTTATTATAGTTCCAAGTCCGTGCATTGTCCGTCACCTTACTAAATTTTGTTTTTAAACCAGTAGCTTGATACCGAAAAGCTCTTGCCATCTAAATAACTAAGCTCACCAGCATCCTTGAAATCAAAGGACACGAAATAAGAGCAGAGCGCCTGATATGGAAAACCGAGGGCTTTGTCTGCGCCTGCAGTTTTTCCGTACTTACCGTCTCCAAGCAGCGGATTGCCAATATGCGAAAGGCAGGCTCTTATCTGGTGGGTGCGTCCCGTTTTTAAAGTAACCTCTAAAAGAGAAATTCCGTTTTTGCTTTTTAAAACCTTATACTGCGAAATGGCGGTTTTGTAGCCTTGCTTTTGAGTCTCGCTAACCAGCGAGATTTTTTTATCCTCTAATTTTTTCATATAGAGGGTAAGGGTGTCTTCTTTTTTGGGTAGGCTGCCGTGGCAAAGGCAGAGATATTTTTTAATAACTCTGTGCTCCTTTATTTGCTCATTCATAACAGCGAGCGCCTGCGCGTTTTTGGCGGCTATAACAATGCCGCAGGTGTTTCTGTCAATGCGGTTGCAAAGCGACGGGGTAAAAGCATTTTCTTTTTCGGGGTCGTATTCCTTTTTATTATGCAGATATTTTAAAACGCGGTTTATAAGAGTGTCAACGCCGCCGCCCTCAAAATCGTGAACAGCAAGCCCTGCGCCTTTGTTAAGAAGCAGGATATTTTGGTCCTCGTAAACTATGTCGAGGGTGTCGGGCGCCAAACGAAAGTCCATTTTAGAGGGCTCTTTTTCAAAAAACTCGTCGTTTATATAAAGGGAAAGGACGTCATTTTCTGTCAGAATAAATTTGGGGTCAGAAACCTTTTTGCCGTTTATCCTAACCCTGCCCTTGCGGATAGATTTCTGAAGAAGGGAAATGGGCATTTTGGGAAGGGCTTTTCCCATGAATTTATCAAGGCGCTGATTCTGGTCATTTTTACCTATTTTTAGCTGTTTCAAAAAAAATTTTTCCTCCCTTCTCAATATAGCTTAATTGTAGCATACATGCGGCTTCGTGGCAAGTTTTAACTTCGAAATTTTTCAAGAATGTCCACTAAAGTCCACACCCCTCTGCTAAGATGGAATTAGACACAACGAAAGGGGGCGACACCGTGGCCGATTACAGCAAGATAATTGAGCAGTATAAAGCTCAGATAAGACGGCTTGAAAAAAGGGTCGAGGCACTCACACAAGAGCTTTACTGCTTAGATGGAGGTCATCGTGACGAGCTTTATATAAGAATTGCGCTGCTGAATCAAGAAATTGACGATATGTGGGACAGCGTGAATATGATGAAAGGATACTAAGGCGGTGATTTGATGCAAAAAGAAAAAAAGGACTTGCTCGAAAAAAACAGGGCACGTGCCGAAAAGCTCATTAAGCTTTATATGAATGAGCTTTCCCGACCCGAGAAATTGGAGGGTGCGCCGATAAATCAGATAGCCTCGGCGCTCGGAACACTTATCGAGAAATTCGGCAAAGCAGAGGGCGGCAAGGAAGGTTCTCCCATTATAGTCACTCACTGCGTTCCGAGGGGAGAGGATGAAGTGTGACCTATGCGCTTGACTATGTTCCGACTAAAAAGCAGGCGATGTTTCACGCATCCACCGCCGACGAGGTTCTCTATGGCGGAGCGGCAGGCGGCGGCAAGAGCAGGGCCATTGTTATGGAGGCGGTTATAGATGCTTTAGAGCACGACGGAATTGACAGCTATCTTTTTCGCCGCAGCTATCCCGAGCTTGAAGCCACCTTGCTTGCCGAGGCGTTAAGGTGTGTGCCGCGTGACCTTTATACCTACTCAAAAACAAGCCACGATATGCGCCTTAAAAACGGCTCGACTCTGCATTTTCGCTTTTGCCGAAATATGCAGGACGCCATAAAGTATCAGGGCGCTGAAATGCACAGGCTTTACATCGATGAGCTGACGCATTTTACAAAGGAGGTTTATGACTATCTAAAAACCCGTCTGCGAACACCAAAGAGGCTGGGCATACGCCCAAAAATAAGGCTTACAACCAACCCCGGTGGCGTGGGGCACGGCTGGGTCAAGGCACTGTTTATCGACGGAAAGACGCCGTTTGCGGTGCACACGAGCGAGGTTCACTCGCAGGTCTTAGGCGAAATTCACACGACCACAAGGCAGTATATCCCTGCCTACGCAACCGACAATCCGCATTTATCGAGCGACTACATAATCGAGCTCGAGCAAAAGCCCGAGGCACTGAGAAAGGCGCTATTGCTCGGCGATTGGAACGTTTTTGACGGGCAGGTTTTCTCCGAGTTTGTAAACGACCCTTCGCATTACAAGGACAGGCAGTACACCCACGTTATCGAGCCTTTTAAGATTCCTGATGACTGGCAGAGGTACAGGAGTATGGACTGGGGGTATAGCCGACCGTTTTCAATAGGCTATTGGGCGCAGGATAAGGAGGGAAGGCTGTATCGCTATGCCGAGGTTTACGGAAGCCCAAAAGACGGCGCAACGGGTAGGACAAGTAGCCCCAATACGGGTCTGAAATTGCCGCCACACGAGGTTGCACAGCTTATAAGAAGCTATGAGGATAGATATGAAAAGGGGCGACGAATTATCGGAATTGCCGACCCCTCGATATTTGACGAGAGCCGTGGCTCGGATGGCTGCATAGCTGCAATTTTAGAGCGGCAGGGCATCTATTTTGAGGGTGGCGACAATGAGAGAATTGCAGGAAAAATGCAGATCCATCATCGTCTCGCATTTGACGAGCGGGGCATACCGATGATGTATATTTTCTCAAACTGCCACGATTTTATAAGAACTCTGCCGGCGCTCACCTACGATTTAGTCAGGGTTGAGGACATCAACACGCAGGGTGAGGACCACATATACGACGAAACTCGGTATATGTGCATGTACAGGCCCATAAGCTCGCCGAGGCCCAATAAAAAGAAGGAGGGAGCGCCGGCCTTTGACCCACTCGAGCAGTACGCAAGACCCGTATTTAATAACCCTTATGCATTTTAAAAAAAGGAGAAATAAAATGAAAAAGACAATTAAATTTGCAGGACACGAAATTTCAGTAAAACCACAAGAGCAGCAGATGAAATCACTTTCAAAGGACGAGGTTTCGGGCATGCTCGCGGCTTTTAAAGTCTACCGCGAAGCCAAAGAAAGCAAGGACCGAAACATCATCGAAAACGAGGGATGGTTTAAAGGCGAGCACTGGAAGTATATTTCGGGCAGCGACAAAAACGCACAGAGCTTTAGACCTGCCGGTTCATATCTTTTAAACGGCATCTGGCACCGACACGCCGAGGCCATGGACAATTTTCCACAGCCTTATCTTCTCGAAAGAGAAAAGGGAGACAGAAAAATGGCAGAGGAGCTTTCAAAGGTTGTGCCTCTCATTTTAGAAAAGAACGGCTTTAAGTCGGTCTATTCAGATATGTGGTGGTACAAGTTAAAGCAGGGAAGCGGTGTCTACGGCGTTTTCTGGGACAACAGTCTTGAAAACGGGCTTGGTGATATTTCCATTAAAAAAATTGACCTGCTTCGTTTTTACTGTGAGCCTTATATCGACAATATTCAGGACAGCCGCTATATTTTTGTGCTTTCCCTTCTCGATAGTGCGGCGGCAAAAATGCGATATCCTAACGCTGACCTTAAGAGAAATTCTGATGCTGTTAGCCTTAAAGGATATTTCGGCACGGAGGATACTCAGGGTAAGATTGTGCTTATTGATTGCTACGAAAGGACTAAAACCGAGAGCGGCAGAAATGTAGTTCACCTCACCAAAATTATTGGCGAAAAGGCGGTTTATTCGAGCAAAACCGACCCTGCGCTTTGCGAGTGCGGAATTTATGCGCACGGACTTTATCCCTTTGTAATTGACACTCTCATTCCCGTTGAGGGCTCGCCCTTTGGAATGGGAATGATTGACGTCGGCAAAAATGCTCAGGCGCAGATTGATAAGCTTGAGTACCTTATCGAGAGAAATGCCCTAATTTCGTCAAGACAGCGATTTTTAGTAAAGCGCGACGGTGGAATTGATCCGCAGAAGCTTTCCGATTTGTCGGTTGACTTTATCGAGTGCGACAGAAACGTCGATGATTCATCCATTCGTCCTCTGCAGGCGGCGCCTCCGTCGCAGACGATTATCTCTTGCCGAGAAAACAAAATCACTGAGCTCAAGGAGATAATTGGAAACCGTGACTTTGCGCAGGGCGACACCCAAAAAGGAGTTACTGCCTATGCTGCGATTTCGGCGCTACAGCAGGCGGCGAGCAAGCTTTCCCGTGATGCTATTAACGCATCGTATAGAGCATTCTCGGACGTTGTCTATATGGTTATTGAGCTTATTTCGCAGTTTTACACCGAGGAGCGAAGCTTTCGTATAACCGGCGAGGATGGAAAGGTAAGCTACCTTTCGATCGGAGGCAAAAAAGCCGCACCTCTTTCTGCCGCTATCTTTGATATCGAGGTTATAGCGCAGAAAAAGAATGCTTTTGACACAGCCGCACACAACGAGCTTATTTTAGAGCTTTACAGAAGCGGAGCCTTCAGTGCAGAAAATAAAGAGGGCACGGTTGCGGCAATAAATTCTATGATTCTCGAAAACAAGCAGAGCATTATTCGAAGCATTGAGGAAAGGAAATAAGGTGACTTAAATGACAGACCAAAACCTTTTAAATATAGAAAAGCCTTTAGAAATTTGCGATGATTTGGCTTCCTCGGGGACGCCCGAGGAAGCTCAAAAGCCGCAAAACGAGGCTTACCGCACCTTCAAAACGCAGGACGAGTTTCAAACCTTTCTTGACAAAGCCTTAGGAAAGCGACTTTCCAAGGCTCGTGAGCAGGGAGAGGAGCTTTCTCGTCTGCGCGGCATTGTGGAGTCTGCCTGCACCCATTTTGGCGTAGCGGAGGACGAGCTTAGCGGTATTTTTGAGGGTGCGCCGTCGGAAGAATCCGACAATTCGGGCGACTTAGAGGAAAGTCTGAGTTCGCTTGCAGAGGTTCTTGCAGAAGAGCTTTCTAATCTTACCGAAAATGAAGATGAATTTTACGGTATGCAAAACGCAGAGGATTTAATCTGCGACGAGCGTTTTTTAGCGCTCCTTGAAAATGGATTTGAGATAAAGGAGGCTCTTGACGCCCTTTCGCTCCCTAAAATTTTAGAAAGAGAGAGGGAAAGGGTTAGAGGCGAGGTTATCCGTGAAATCCGCCTTAGAGGAATGAGGCCTAATGAGGACGCCGTCTCCGGATACGGCAGTTTTTCGGCAGGGCTCGATCCTCGCAACCTAACAGACGAGCAGAGAGCTCAAATAAGAGAAAGGGTAAGACGCGGCGAGCGTGTTATCTTTTAAGAAAAGGAGAAATTTAAATGAACGAATTTAACACAAACATTACAACTCAGAGCGGAGAAGGCGAGGAAATCGCAAGCGTAGAGATGAAAAACTACTACGATAGCGAGCTTATCCGCAACGCACAGGCACTTTTAGTCCACGATCGCTTCGGACAGAAGCGCTCCATCCCCAAAAACGGTGGTAAAACCATCGAGTTTAGAAAATTAAATCCCTTCTCCAAGGCAACCACAGCACTTACCGAGGGCGTAACCCCCGATGGCAAAAAGCTTGATTGGTCCAAGCTTTCTGCAACCGTAAATCAGTACGGCGACTACGTAACAGTTTCCGATATGCTCGACCTTACCGCCGTCGATAACAACATTCTTGAAGCCACCGTTATCTTAGGCGATCAGGCAGGCAGAACTCTCGATACTGTTACAAGAGAGGTTATCAACGCAGGAACTAATGTTCAGTATGCAAATGGCGAGGTTAATGCCCGCCACGAGCTTACCTCCGATCATATTATGACCGTTGCAGCTGTTAAGAAGGCTGTTAACACCTTAAAGAAGGGTCTTGCCAAGAAAATCGATGGCGACTACGTTGCAATTATTCATTCAAACGTAGCTTACGACCTTATGAATGATCCCGAGTGGCAGAGCGTTAAGGATTACAATCCTAAGGACTGGTACGAGGGCGAGATCGGAAGAATTTTCGGCTGCCGCTTTATCGAAACCACCGAGGCAAAGGTTTTCTGTGGTGAGGATCTCTCTAATGAGGGCAGAAATCTCACTGTAAGCTCTGCTTCGGGTAAAAACGTTACCGTAAAAGAGGCGATCGACGAGTCTATCGTTGGCAGAAAGGTTGTCATCGGCGGCGAAAGATTTACAGTTGAGGCTATTAGCGGCAATGCAATCGTTCTCGATGGTGATGTTTCCGCATCCGCAAACGACGTGGTTTATCCCGGCGAGGGCGGCTCTGAGGGTATGCCTGTTTATTCCACTCTCTTTATCGGCGCAGATGCCTATGGCATTACCGAGGTTGAGGGTGGCGGACTCAAAACCATCGTAAAGCAGCTTGGCTCTGCCGGTTCGGGTGACCCCCTTGACCAGCGTGCAACTGTTGGTTGGAAGGCAGTAAAAACTGCGGCTATTCTTTCCCAGCCCTTTATGGTTCGTGTTGAAACCGCAAGCACACTCATCGACTAATTTTTATTTTAAGGCGCAGGGCGAAAAGCCCTGCGCAAAAGAAACGGAGAAGATATTATGGCAACTAAAAAGGCAAAAAAGCAGGAAGAAAAGGTTAGCCTTAAGCTTTTTTACGACGGATATAAATACGTGGACGACGTAACCGTTATTGTAAACGGAAAAAGCTATATTATTAAGCGCGGAGTTGAGGTTATGGTGCCGCCCTGCGTTAAAAATGCGCTCGAGGATGCTCAGATGCAGGAGAGGGTGGCTAAAAAATATATCGATTCTGTCAACAACTGATTTTGAAGGGAGCGATTTAATTGGCAACTCCAAAACAACTTATAAACCGTTTGAGAGAGGATTTTGACTGTTCTCTCAAGGACGAGAAAATCGTTTTTATGATAAATTCACTCGAGGCTCGTCTTTGCACCGATATATTAAGACCTAAGGATATTTTAAAGGTAAAACTCGAGGGCGGCGAGAGTAAAATAACCCTTGATTTTTCGGCACAGCGGGTTCTTGCTGTGTCGGTTGCGGGAAGTCAGATAAGAAAAAGCGACGTAAATTTTCCTTACGGCTTTCGCACACTCGGAAACGATATTATTTTCGATTTCACCGTTCCAAAGGGCACTATGGTAATCGAATATCTTAAAATGCCTAAGCCCTTTACTCATGAGGATTTCGGTAGTCGAGAGCTTCTTCTGGGTGATGAATTCATTGAGGTTTACGTGTACCACATTCTTTCCCGCGAGGCGCTTATTTGTGACGATATTGAGCGCCTTAACAATTACAGTACTATCTACAGTGCGCAGCTAAAGGCATTGTCTGAAAGCGTTTTCAACACTGTCGGCGGTAGCTTTAGCTTTACAAATCTATGGTAAGGGGGAAGCGATATGTTAGCATTCCCAAAGCTTAGTGAAACTAAAAAGCATGCGTTTACCATAAACGCCTTTGAGGGACTGGACAGGCGCACGGGCGCGGGCGAAAAAACTCTACTGCACACTGAAAATATGTCCACTCAGAATCTTCCCGTGCTTTCAACCCGAAAGGGCCGAAAAAAGCTCTTCACCGCCGAGGCGGGCGAAAAAATAACTGGGATTTTCGGACTTGATATGGCATATATGACAACCGAATTTGAGGGCCACACAAGGCTTTATGCAGGCAAGGATTTTTCCTCTCTTGAGTGCGTGTTTACGACAAATGACGATGAGCTTGTATCGTCACTACTGTGCAAATTCGGAACAAGAGTTTGTATTTTTAATGTCGGCGTAAACACCAACGAGAACTCAATGGTGGGAATTATTCTCACGGCACCTACAAATCCCACAAGGTTTCCTGCCCCTATAATGAGCGATGTTATGGTTTATGCAAACCGTGTCGTAGGATGTCTGAAAAATCAGATAAGAGCCTGCGCTGAGGGTGACGTAAACAACTGGGACCATAGAGAAGAGGGTGAGGACCCAACCATTTTGGCGTACTATTCAAAGCACGAGGTAAAATCTGATTTTACCGCCTGCACAACCTATAAAAACCGTGCAGTTTTCTTTACCTCGGACGAAATGTTTGAGTTTTTCGGGAGTGACCCGACGCAGTTTAATCTTGTTAAAGTCGCCGACGTCGGTTGTATAAACCGTAGGGCGCTTTGCGAGGTGGACGGCGAATTATATTTTGTTTCCAAAGAGGGTATTATGAGGTATAGCGGCTCTCTTCCGGTTAAGGTTTCCGACGAAATTTGCAACATTCCCAAGGGTACGGAGGCTATTTTAAGCGGAGCTGGAAGAAATCTTTACGCAAAGCTTGTGGGCGAACGCGAGAGCAGTCTTTACAGCTATAACACCGAAACGCGCCTCTGGGCAAGAGAGGATAATTGCGAGGCCATAGACCTTACAAGCTATGTGGGTCATACCTATCTTGCAACGCAGTCAGAGCTCTATAAGCTTGGCGTGGACGTAAGTGAGGATAGCGAAAACAACGACGGAGCAGATTTCCCCTGGGAGTTTACACTACAAGAAAATCATAGCTACTGTCCTTTGAAAAAGCGTTCGAGCCGTATTGATTTTTATGTAAAGCAGCCGTTTTTGAATAAAATTTCGGTGTATGCTGCCTTTGATGGAGGAGATTTTTCGCTTATTCAAACGGTTCGGTGCAAGAAGAACGGCGTCGCTTCGGTTTTGATGCGTTCTAAGGCTTATGACAGCGTAAAAATCAAGGTCTGCGGCAAGGGTCAGGCGGACCTGCATTATCTTACGCACACCTTTTCATTAGGAGGACGAAAATGAAGAAAAGCATAGTTGAACTAACACCGATGAACCTGGATTCGGGGAGAAACACCGAGGAGAAGATGGGCCTTGTAATTGAGGCTATCAAAAGGAATGCCGGAGAAATTGTCGATATTATGCGAAGGCTTGAGGCACGCATAAAGGCGCTCGAAAACAAATAAAGGAGGCAGTAGCGTGGCATATAAACCGCTTTACGATGAGGCTTACTTAAAATCTCTTGTTTCACAAATACAGAAATTTAACAAAAAGAAAACTGCGCGCCGCATAGGAGAAAACAGGGCAACAAAAACACCCGCCTTTAACTTTACTGATTCACAAAGGGCGGCAGTTATTTTGAAAAATATAAAAAAACAAAAAGAAAGGGGAGAAAATCGAGCGTGATTGAAATAAAGAATAAAAGAATGATTTTATTTCGTGAGGATAGGCTTATAGGCGCCGCTCACGACGTTGACACCTCGCAAAAGAAATTTATTCTCGACGCCATGCAGGGTGAATGCGACCTCACCAAAATGGTTGCATGGATAAAGATAGACCCGAAGTTTTCCGGCGAGAGCCCCTACGATCAGCTTCTAAAAAAAGAGGTTGTTGGCGATAAGATAATCTTAACCTGGCAACTGACCGCCAAAAACCTTAAGAGAGCGGGCGAAATCTCGGCGCAGGTTATTTTCGCCTCTCCCACCTACTTTTTAGAGGATGAGCTTGATAACATTCTCGGCGGCTCACTTATTCTGCCCTCGCCCGTTGAGGGCAAGTCCGCTCCCGTTTGGCAAAGCTATAGCGAAACATTTGTTATAGAAGAAAGCATCGACGGAACGGTTGCATATAAGGAAACCACCAAAAACGTGCTTGTTGCGGCAGTTGCCGAGGCGCTTGAGGCGTTAGAAAACGCAAACGAGGCGGCAGAGAGCGCACAGACTGCCGCACAAAGCGCAAACGAGGCGGCAGAGAGCGCGCAGACTGCTGCACAAAGCGCAAACGAGGCGGTCGGGACGTCGGTATCACTACAAGAAACGGCACGCTCTATGCTAACAGACCTCGAAAACAAGCAGGAGGCAATCGAGCGTGATTACAGCGAAATGCAGGCAGTAAGTCAAGAGGTGCGCGAAAATCTTGAGGTTTGTTGCGAGTGTGTCGAGCTTGTCGATAGCATGACACATCAAACCTATAACCATATGGAAGCTGCTCAGAGGAGCAGTGAAAATGCCGAGAAGAATGCAAAGAGTGTTCTTGACACCGTGAAAAAAGCGCGTGATTTCCGGCTTATCTACAAAAAAGCCCTCAGCGCTGAGGATAACGATTGTTATTCCTTTGAGGTAACCGAGGATCAGGAAGGTAAGCCATTTTCGCTTTCTGAATTCACCATCTATGCACATATTCCTACTATGCCTAACGTCAGCAGCACCTACATACAGGTCAGATTGCAACCCAATAACGAAATGGAAAATGCGGCGAGAAAATACGGCATTATCACTCAGTTTATCGGCATTGATAAAACGAGGGCATCTTATCATCGAATTGAGTGTGCGAACAAGGGAAGATGGCGAGCTAATATTGCTCGTGGCGCCGCTTGGAATCAAAATGGCGACACTGTGTACCAAAACGGTGGAGTTTGTTCGACAAGCAGATTTACCGACGGAAAAAACGCAACTGCAATTATTTTCTGCTCGGGGGCAAGCGTGGGCGTGCCGTTTCCTGAGGAAACCGTGGTTGAAATTTGGGGCGTCGACGCTATAGAGGAGGCAGAGTAATGAAATATTTTAAAATGGTAAGCGGCAAGGGAAAAACCCCTATGACCGAAACGGAAATTTCCGAGCTTTTTAAAGAGGAAAACGAGCTGGTTTTAAACGAGCAAGCGCCGCTTGAAGCACTTGAAAAGAAGGTTGAAATTCTTTCTAAAACAATAGAAGCGCTTTCTAAAACAGACATTTTCAAGGCTCTGCTTTCACTCTCTGAAAGGGCGGAGAATAAAGATGGAGCTTCATGAGAGAGTTGCAAGGCTTGAGGCCGACGAGAAAACCATTTTTCATCAGCTGACTGAGATAAAGGACGAGGTTAAGGACATAAGAAGGCTCACCGCCGCGGTTGAGAGAATCGCTGTAAAAACCGAGTCTATCGACGAAAAGGTTGATGATATGGGGTCTCGGATTTCGGCGGTTGAAAAAGAGCCTGCACAAAACTTTTTACATTACAAGCGCCTTGCATCAGGCAGCATAATAACGGCGGTAATCAGCGCCGTTTGTGCTGCTGTTCTGGCGCTTATTATGAAAGGATAGGTGTTTATGCAAATGTTTTCGGTTTTAGTAATGTCGGTGCTTATTGAAGCGGTCATTACATATATAAAAACCATCGTGGTTGATAAAAATATAAGATGGCAGGTTGTTGTGTCAATAATCTTGTCGGTTGCGCTCTGCCTTGCCTATGGGATTGATATTCCAGCGCTTGTCGGCATAGTTTCCCCAATTTCCTTCGTTGGAAACATACTGACGGGAATTTTAGTTTCTCGCGGAAGCAATTATATTTTTGACCTCTTAAAAACAATTACTTCTAAAAAAACCGCCACCGCCACCTTTGGAGCGGACGGCAGTGAGGGAGCTGAGATTTAATGGCTTCTTACACAACAAACCTTCCCGTAAATGGAAAATTTAATGTAACCGCCATTTTCGGTCAGCAGGGAAGCTACTGGAAAAACGGGCACAAGGGCATAGACCTAACTGCCGCAGACAAGAGGATTTACTCTGTCTGCGACGGCGAGGTTACAGTCGTGGGCTTTGATAAAAACGGCTGGGGCAGATACGTTTCGATAAAGCCCGAGGGCTTTGAGCGAATTCGATTTATCCTCTGCCATATGGTTGAAAATTCGGTTAAGGTTATAAAGGGCGATAAGGTTTCGAGGCTTACGCATGTCGGCACAATGGGAACTACGGGAAATTCGAGCGGCGTGCATCTGCACGTTGAAATGCGTATTGATAATAAAAGCATTGACCCAAGCTGCTATCTTTTAATTGCCAACAAAAAGCAGTCAGGGGTTTTAGATACCGATTTTAAGTTTAATAAAGAAAACCAAAAGGAACTTTTAACTGCTATTTTATCAGAATTTGACGGCAAAAACACTGCCGCCAATACCGACATAAGCGCACAAAAAATAAAAGAGCTTGAATCTGAGGTTTGCGCTTTAAAGAACGCAAACTCAGCTTTGCAAAACAAAATTTCCGCCGCTATGAGCGCCCTTAAATAAACTTTGTATGTACATTTTCTGAAAAAGTTGTTATACTATATGTAAGGAAAAAACAATGGGGCGATATTATGAAAACCTGCGACCTGCACACGCATTCGGTTTTCTCGGACGGTACTTTTACTCCGACCGAGATAATCTGCGCTGCAGAAAATATAGGTCTCTCTGCTGTCGCCCTTTGCGATCACAACACAGTGGACGGACTTTCTGAATTTCTAAAGGCGTCCGAGGGCAAGAGCGTAGAGGCGGTTTGCGGCTGCGAATTTTCGGTGAGTTTCAAGGAAAAGGAACTGCACCTGCTTGCTCTTTATATTAAAGAAGAGCATTTTGACAAGATTTCTCAGATGATGAGAGAGTATAATAAGCTTAAAGAAGAAAGCAATAAAAATCTCATTGCCGCACTAAATAAAGCGGGCTATAATATAAGCTACGACGAAATAAAGGCAAAAACTCCAAACGGCAAGTTTAACAGAGCCCACGTTGCCGCTGAGCTTATGGAAAAAGGCTACACTAAAAGTGTAAAAGAGGGCTTTAAAAGTCTGCTTTCAAAGTCTAAGGGATTTTATAAAGAGCCACAGCGCCCCGACTTTTTTAAGATGCTCGAGTTTATAAGCTCCATAGATGCTGTGAGCGTGCTGGCACATCCCTTTTTAAACCTTGACGAAGAACGCCTTTCTTCGCTTTTGCCCAAAGCAAAAGAAAAAGGTCTTGTCGGAATGGAGTGCTTTTACTCGCTTTATGACGAGGAAACTACGCAGAAATCCATAGAGCTTTGCGATAAATTTGGATTAAAATACAGCGGCGGCAGCGACTTTCACGGAGAAAACAAACCCGATATTAAATTGGGAGTAGGAAAAGGAAACTTAGAAATTCCATATTCAATCGCATTAGAATTACAAAAATAAAAAAGCGGAGGACGAGAGTCCTCCGCTTTTTTGCGCCCGATAATTTACATTTGAATTTGTATGTGTTATAATGCTTAAAAAGTTAGAAAAGGGGTGGCGGAGATAAAAGGTATATTCAGAAAAAAGTCTATTGTAAACACCATTATGCGATTATGTATTCCTATGACTTTATTTAAAATATATATGGAAAGTCCGATTTTTAACGATATAGTTGGGTATGTTGCTATTTCCGTAGTACTTTTGTTCTTTATAAATAGCTTGCTTTTTAATCGCAGGGCGTTTTTCTATGTAAAGGATAATCATATCAAGGGTAAATATGCTTTTTTTAGCAAAATAGACTGCGCTGTTTCTGATGTAGAGTTTGTTCTGGCGCATAATAATATGCTGACTATAAAGCTTAAAAGTGGTAAGAAATGCAATATCTCGGGAATTATGAATCCCGTTGAGATATGCAACTATATCCGCAGAAATATGCCTTTTGTTATAGCTGAAACCCCCGACGTTCTTATTAAGGAACTAAATGATTTTATAAAGCAAACCAAAAGAAACGTTGTATTTATGTGCATAGCTGCATTTGGTATGCTTGCAAGCATTGTCGCAGCGGTGCTGCTTACGGGCGGTAAGGATATTAACGAATACATAACGAGCGACTGGATAATTTTTATAATTATGATTGTTGCAGCAACCGCTTTTTTAATAGCTACGTTTATCTTTGCGGATAGAGCTGGTAAAATGAATACTGAAATACCCGCATTGCGATATAAGGTTCGAAGGGCTATAATTGAAAAAGCCTACCCTCCCTCAGCGAATATATTAAAAATTTATACAAGCGATGATTATTTCGGAAGAATAATTATATGCGGCTATCCTAATGACAACTCGGTTTATTACATTATGCAAAGAATTGTTCATGATTGTTATGCCTTGGAAACGAGCGCCCCATCAGAGATTTTTGAGGATATGGAGCATCTGCCTGAAGGACTTGATGAGCTCATAGATATAACTGATAAATTTAGTGATATGATTTTTGAAATTAACAGTTCGTATGATAATTGAAAAGGTTGATATTAAATATTACCTATCTTAAAAACAAGCACAGTAGATTTTTCTACTGTGCTTGTTTTTTATCCTATAAAACTTGTAACAAAAATTTCAATCCCGATAAAGATTAAAATTGCTCCGCCGAAAATTCCTGCCTTGCCGGCGAGCTTTGTTCCTGCTTTTTGTCCAATGAAAATTCCGATAAGGCAAATGAAGAAGGTCACAACCGCAATAATAACTGCGGCAAGCAGAGCCTCATAAATGTTGTAGTCTGCGATAGTAAAGCCAACCGAAAGAGCATCAATGGAGGTTGCAATTCCCTGAACTATGAGCGCCCAAAGTCCGATAGAGCCTTTTTCCTCGCAAGCCTCGCCGCCCTTTATGCCCTCAATGAGCATTTTTCCGCCGATGAAGCCGAGTAGCGCAAGAGCGATATAAGGAATCATCTTCTCAAATGACTCAAAATGCTGCGCGATGGTGTGAACACAAATCCATCCGATAAGCGGCATCAGCGCCTGAAAGAAAGCAAAAAGTCCGGCAACACCGCACATTTTCGGTTTTTTCATGCAAGGCTCGTTAAGTCCGTTTGCAAGCGAAACCGAGAAGGCATCCATAGCCAGTCCAACGCCGAGTAGAATACTGTTAAAAAAGAAGGTAAAGGTTAAATTCATTTTCGTCCCCCATTTTTTTGTTTCCAAAGGAAAATTATTGTAACATATAGAGAGCGATGTGTCAAATATATTTTAAAAAACTATTGATTTGATGCTTTTTTTGTTTTACAATTATATATAGAATAAAGAGGTGAAAAATATGCAACACGGATATGGCCCCCCACCTTCAGCAATGAATGATCGCTTCAAAGTTCCCAAGCCTAAAAACATTAAGGAAGTGCCGTCTTATATTAAGAAGACTGTCGGAGGCACGATTTACAGACTTTTTTATATCTTCAAATTAGTCTGGGAAACTCAGCCCTGGCTGCTCCTATTTATGATTTTGATGGCTATTTACAACGGTGTTGCGCCGCTTGTTGGCACGCTTATTTCGGCATACCTTTTAGACAGCGTTGTAAAGAGCTTTACAAGTGAAGTGAACCTTATTATTCCGCTTGTGTTTGAGTTTGGTTACATATTTTTAAACACTCTTATGAATGGGCTCTACGGAATGCTCATTCGTATTGCAGGCGAATCGGTTACCAACCACGTTAAAATGAAGATTATGAACAAGGCAAAAACCCTTGATCTTGCCTCATTTGATATGCCCGATTTTTATGAAAGACTCGAAAATGCAAATAGGGAGGCAGGCGCGCGCCCCGTTAACATTCTGCGCTCGACCTTTGACCTTTTCTCGAAAATAATTTCGATGCTCAGCTATTTCGCCGCCCTTACAGCCATTTTGGCAGTGCTCAATTATTCGGGCGCAATCTTCTTTTCGGCCTTCCTTGTTCTTACAATCATAAATGCGGCGGTAACCTTCCATTTCCGCCGAAAGAACTTCAATTATATGTTCCGTCGCTCTAAGGATAGGCGCAAAATGACCTATTATAGCGACCTTCTCGTTAATAAAGATATGGTTAAAGAGGTTCGCCTTTTCAACCTTTCTGATTTGCTTATCGGCAAATATAACGACGTTTTCAAGGGCTACTTCAAGGGCATTAAAAAGCTCATTTGGCAGGAGCATCTTTGGAGCATTGGCCTCTCGCTTGCAACTGCTGTTATGAATGCGGTGCTCTATTATATGATAGCCACAAACATAACCCAAATTGGTGATTACGCACTTTACACGGGCGCACTTAACTCAATTTCCGCATCGCTGACCGCTATTATAACTGTGTCCTCAAGCATTTATGAAGGCTCGCTCTTTATAGATAATATGATTTTATTTATGAAAGAGGAGCAAACTGTTAAGCCCAGTGTTCCTCAGCCGCTTATTCCCAAGACTAAATGCGGACACACCATCGAGCTTAAAAATGTTTCCTTTAAATATCCCGGCGCCAAAAACTATGTTATTCGCAATATGGACCTTAAAATCGAGGCAGGCGAAACCGTTGCCCTCGTTGGTCTTAACGGAGCGGGCAAAACTACTCTTATCAAGCTCATAACCCGACTTTATGACGTAACCGAAGGCGTTATTCTCTTAGACGGCGTTGATATCAAAGAATACGATACCACCGAGCTTTACAAGCTGTTCGGCATTATATTCCAGGATTTCGGCAAGTATGCCGAGAGCGTTTCGGATAACGTTGCATTCGGAAATATCATCAAAGAGAAGCTCGATAGCGAGGTCAAGGAAGCTGCCGTTAATTCGGGCGCTGATGACTTTATAGAAAAGCTCCCCAACGGCTACCAAACTGCTCTTACAAGATACTTTGAGCAGGACGGCACTGAGCTCTCGATAGGACAGTGGCAAAAGCTTTCTGTTGCAAGAGCCTTCTATTCCGATGCCGATATTCTCATTCTCGATGAGCCCACCGCCTCGCTCGATGCAATCGCCGAGCAGGAAATCTATAATCAGTTTGATAGACTCAGAAGCGGAAAAACAAGCATTTTCGTTTCGCACAGACTCTCGAGTGCTACCACCGCTGATACGGTTATCGTGCTTGAAAACGGAGGCGTTTGCGAAAAGGGAAGCCACAACGAGCTTATGGCTCTCGGCGGCAAATACCACAAGCTGTTTTCAACTCAGGCGGCGAGATATCAGTCGCAGCCCGAGGGCGCAGAGCCTACCTTTGACCCTAATAAAAGACCGCCTCGAAGACCCTTTTAATTTCCTTAAAAAAACACTTGCATTTTGCTTTTGACTGTGATATAATACCTATGTTTGTACGCATGAGCAAAATCTTATGCTATGGGCAGACAGCCACATTGGCGGGGAATGCTTAGTGAATAGGTCGAGCTTATTCCGAAAGAGGCAGACAGACCGCACAATTTAAACAGAGGTGAAAATCATGAAAAAGGATATCCATCCCGAGTACAAAACCGTAACCGTTAAGTGTGCTTGCGGTGCTACTTTCGAGACCAAGTCTACTGCTGATGAAATCCGCGTAGAAATTTGCTCCAAGTGCCACCCCTTCTTCACAGGCAGACAGAAGCTGGTTGATACCGGCGGCCGTGTTGACAGATTTAAGAAGCGCTTTGGTATGGACAAATAAGTTTTGTAACAAGAAAAGACTGTCTTTTTTAAAGACAGTCTTTTTTGTCCCTTTATTACGAACGAAAAAAAGGAGGATTTTTTAAGGTGAAAGACTATAAAACCATCGCAGAACCCTGCCAAACTGAATTTACCGAAAAGAAATCCCGCTTTATTACATATCTTGCGCCCGTAACTACAGAAGCCGAGGCGATAGCATTTATTCAGAAAATCAGCGCCGAGCATAGAGAAGCAAGGCACGTTGTTTATGCTTATAGCCTTCTTGAAGGTCAAATCAAGCGCTTTAGCGATGCAGGCGAGCCTTCGGGAACTGCCGGAATGCCGACCTTAGAGGTGCTTCTTCACAAAGAACTTTATAATGTCGCGGTTGCAACTGTGCGCTACTTCGGAGGAATCCTTCTCGGCACGGGCGGACTTACAAGAGCCTACAGTAAGGGCGCTTCCGACGCAGCCGCCGCTGCCAATATCATAACAAGAACCTGGGGCGACACTGTTGAGATAGTCATTCCCTATAACCTTTACGGCAAGGTTTCGCCCTACATTTCCTCGAAGGGTTTCCCCATTATTTCGAGCGATTTTTCTGATAACGTGTCGATTTTGATTTTCTCTCCCAAGAAGGATACCGACGCCCTTATTGCCGAAATTATTGATATGACCAATGGCAGCGCACAAATTTCTAAAAAAGACGAGTTATTCTTTGACATTTAAAGCTTTTTGTGATATAATATATAGTTGGAATAGTATAAATAGATTAAACTGGGCAAAATGTAGGTTTTGCTCGCCATTTTGCCATTTTTAAGGTTTGAGAGGAGGAAATGTAAATGAATGTAAGACAGCAGACAGAGGTTATGGAAGCAGGAACACTTGCTCCCGATGCCTGCCTTTCAATTAACAGCCGCGGCAGAGAAAGAGAAGAAGAGCCTTGCGAGTTTCGAACCTGCTTTCAGCGTGACCGTGACAGAATCATTCATTGTAAATCGTTCCGTCGCTTAAAGCATAAAACTCAGGTATTTTTAGCCCCCGAGGGTGATCATTACCGAACAAGACTTACCCACACCCTTGAGGTTGCGCAGATTGCAAGAAGTATTGCAAGAGCAATGCATTTAAATGAGGACTTGGCTGAGGCCGCCGCACTTGGTCACGATTTGGGTCACACCCCGTTCGGACACGCGGGAGAGCGAGCCTTAAACGAAATTTGCCCCGATGGGTTTAAGCACTATGAGCACAGTGTCCGTGTTGCTCAGAAGCTTGAAAAAGAGGGCAGAGGACTTAACCTCACAGCCGAGGTTGTTGATGCAATCTTATGCCACACCAACAAAGTCGCATACACCTTAGAGGGCCGCATAATTGAGATTGCCGATAAAATCGCATATATCAACCACGATATTGACGATGCTATTCACGGCGGAGTTATCACCGCCGCAGATTTACCTAAAAAGCCCATTGAAATTTTAGGCGATAAAACCTCTAAGAGAATTTCCACGCTTATCTCGGCTATCGTAACCGACGAGAGCAGAAGCATTAAAATGTCACCCGAGATGAGAGAGTGCTTTGATATTCTTCATTCCTTTATGTTTGATGCGGTTTATAAAAATCCCGTCGCTAAGGGCGAAGAAGGAAAGGCTATGGATATTGTAAAATATCTGTATGCATATTTTTTGTCAAATCCTGATAAGCTTCCCATACAATATTACAGAACAAGGGAAGAAGAGGGTCTTGACCGCGCGATTTGTGATTTCATCGCCGGCATGAGCGACCGTTATGCCATTAGATTTTATGAGGAACTCGTAATTCCTAAGGCTTGGTCGGTTATCTAAATTTAGTTTAGGAGGGAAATTATGCAGATATCTGAAGATTTCTTAAATGAACTTCGCGCACGTTGTGATATTGAAACTGTAATTTCCCAGTACGTTGTTTTGAAAAAACACGGCAGAAGCCTTAAAGGGCTGTGCCCATTTCATAGTGAGAAAACGCCGTCTTTTAACGTTTCCTCGGACAAGCAGCTCTTTTACTGCTTCGGTTGTGGAGCGGGCGGCGATGTTATCACATTTATTATGAAAGCCGAAAATTTGTCCTATCCCGAGGCGGTCGCCTTTTTGGCCGAAAAGGTCGGTCTTCAGGTGCCCGAAAAAGAGATTGACGATGGGGCGATGAGGCTTAAAAATCGCGTTTTGGAAATAAACCGCGAAACCGCTCGGTTTTTCCATGCGGCGCTTAAATCTCCGCAGGGCGCAGAAGCCCTTTCCTATATAAAGGATAGAGGTCTTACCGATAAAACCATAACCCGATTCGGCATAGGCTACGCGCCTGATAGCTGGGATAGCCTTATTTGGCATCTTCGCAAAAAAGGCTACACCGATGCTGAAATGGCGGCGGCAAGCGTCGCTACAAGAACGCAAAAGGGCAATTTTATCGACTTTTTCAGAAACCGCCTTATGTTCCCAATTATTGATGTCCGCGGAAATGTTATTGCATTCGGCGGTCGTAGACTCGGGGCGGAGGATAAAGGTCCTAAGTATATAAACTCGCCCGAAACCGCGGTTTTTGTAAAAAACAGAAATTTGTATGCTCTAAACTATGCAAAGTCTTCTCAGTTTGCCGAGGAGCTCTCTAAAGCAGGTAAGGATAGATTTTTCATTCTCTGCGAGGGCTATATGGATGTCATCGCTCTGCATCAGGCAGGCTTTGATAATGCGGTAGCTCCGCTCGGCACAGCGCTAACCGATAATCAGGTTCGCATAATGTCGAAGTATGTTTCGAGCGTTATAATAGCAACCGACTCGGACGAGGCAGGTCAGAAGGCGGCAAAAAGAGCCTTC
>JAZRHT010000066.1:0-4730 GCA_045644905.1 Oscillospiraceae bacterium | reverse complement strand
TTGGATTTGGAGGGCACTAAGAATTTCCTTCAAGAAATTGGCTTTGACGGAGGCGAACTCAAGCTTGCCCGTGAGCAGAAAAACAGTGCCGAAGCCATTCGCAACGCAGAAAAGAACAAGAACAATAACCAAATGCTTTGTTCATACTGCGGAAGTGAGATTTCCGGGGTGGAATTTTATCGACTTCCTGATGGTCGTTTGCGCTGCACAACCTGCAGTAGCACGGTTGTAAAAACCAAGGCTGAGGTTGAAGAAATCTTCGATAGAGTTATTACTAACCTTGATAATTTCTTTGGAGCGGCCATTGACGTGCCTATTTCCATTGAGGTTGTTGACGAGCTTAAACTGAAAAAGAAAATCGGTGTTCCTTTAGGAACTCAGGATGGCCAAAGTATGCTCATTCTTGGAGTTGCAATAAACAAAAAGAAGAAATACAGTATGATTTTGGAAAACGGAGCTCCTCGAATTTCACTGATTGCAACCTTTGCACATGAGCTCACTCACATTTGGCAGTACACCCATTGGGATAACAAAAAAGGATTTAAAGAATGCCCTAAGAGTAAGCGGCTTTTAGTTTACGAGGGCATGGCAAAATGGGCAGAGATTCAATATCTCTATCTTATCGGTGAAACTAACGTTGCAAGACGTGAGGAATTCATCACAAGAAATCGTCAGGATGAATACGGCGAAGGCTTCCGCTTGTACGAGGAGAGATATCCCTTGTCTCGCGAGGTTATGACCTGTGATGACACTCCCTTCACTCCCGACAGTTACCCATTTGAATAACAAAACCTAAGTGTACACTCAGATTATCTGGGTGTACGCTTAATTTTTGCCCGTATGTTATTGAGGCGCGGTGTGGATAATCTTGCAGCAAATAAAAAATGCTGCTCGTTACTGATAAATACTAAAAAATAATATATGCAACCTGTGTCCATATAACGACAATATTATTGACTTTTTTATAAAAAAAGACTATAATATATAAGAATTGTATTATGGATAAGTATGTCGGATTGAAATAATAAGTGCAAGACTTGTTTTTTGGTCCGATTTTTTACGGAGGTAAATAAAATGAAATGCATAAACTGTGGCGCACCGCTCGAGGATGAGAATGCTATTTTTTGTGAAAAATGTTATAAGGAAAACGTAGCAAAAAATGCAGGGGACACCACTGCTGCCCCCAATGGTGAAAAAAGACCAAAAAAGAAAAAGAACAAAAAGAAGATTATTTTAGGAATTCTTCTTTCAATAGTTGCAGTGCTTCTTGCGGTGGTTATTGCGGTTGTTTGCTGGCTTAACTCACTTCTTGATAAGCCCCAGAAGGAAAATCTCTCGGGCGACCTCGGAATCGTTTCGGAAGAAGAACTCCCATTCGACGAAGAGGTTAAAAACATTGCCCTCTTTGGTCTTGACACCCGTCAGGACAACGATAGAGGACGTTCGGACGCTATTATTGTCCTTTCCATTGACAGAGTGAATAAAAAAGTTAAAATGTCCTCTATCGCAAGAGACACCTATATCACCTATGCAAACGGCAAGCACGATAAGATTACACACGCTTGGTCAAACGGAAAGCAGAACCTTGCTGTTAAAACCTTAAACCGTAACTTCAAGCTCGATATTACCGACTTTGTAAGTGTAAACTTTTTCCAGTTTGCGTATATAATTGATTATATCGGCGGCGTCACCATTGATATCAATGAGGGCGAAATGAACGTTATGAACAATAAGCATATTCCTCATATTCAGTCGCTCGGAATAAAATGCGAGAAGATTAAGGCTCCTGGTGTTCAACACGTCGGCGGCGGCGAGGCTCTTGCTTACGCGCGTGACAGATACACAGGCAGTGACATCGAAAGAGGAAGCCGACAGAGAGAAGTTCTCGCGGCAATGTTTGAGGCTGTCAAGAAAATGAATGTTCTCAAGCTTCCTAAGCTTGTTGAAATGATTTTAGGTGAATGCACAACCTCGCTTGATAAGAGCGAAATGATTTCAATCGGAACCTGGGCGCTATTTAATATGCCTCAAATTGAATCCTTCGGACTGCCTAATGAGGAATGCAAGGGCAGAGGACAGATGATAAACGGTACAAGCTATATGGTTTATGATTTGGACCACGCATCGCAGATGCTTCACGATTTCATTTATCAGCCTGCAAAGCTCGAAAATTCTTCGAACGCGGCAAATAGCGAAACCTCAAAAAAATAATTTTTTATCGAGGATTTTATGAAAAACAAAAACCGTAAAAAAAGATCGGTTAATAACTTTGTTTTCGTTGAGAAAAAGGGTTATGACTTTGTAAAAAGAATATTTGACGCGGTAGTTTCGGCTATTATGCTGATTGCGTTATCTCCGCTTCTTCTAATTGTAGCTCTCTTAGTTATGACAGATGGCGGACCTGCTATATACAGTCAGATAAGAGTCGGCAAGAACGGTAAGGAATTTAAAATGTTTAAATTTCGAACCATGGTTGTCGGAGCGGATAGCGAGGAGTTTTTAGAAAAACTCCGCGAATTAAACGAGATGGACGGCCCTGCCTTCAAGCTTAAGGATGACCCGAGAATTACCAAAATTGGCAAGATTCTCAGAAAAACAAGCATTGATGAGCTTCCTCAGCTTGTAAATATCCTTATCGGAAATATGACCTTTGTAGGTCCTCGTCCTCCGCTTGTAACCGAGGTTGAAAACTACAAGCCCTATCAGAAAAACCGCCTTTTAGTAAAGCAGGGATTAACTTGCTACTGGCAGTGCAGCGGCAGAAATAATATCAGATTTAAAGAGTGGGTAAGGCTTGACCTTCAGTATATTATGGACCGCAGTCTATGGACCGACTTTAAAATTCTCTTAAAAACAATTCCTGCAGTTCTTTCAGGAAAAGGAGCGCAATAGCCTTGGATATTAAGATAATTATTGCAGCGCATAAACCCTATAGAATGCCCGAGGATGAGATGTATCTCCCTGTGCATGTCGGCAAAAAGGGTAAGGACGATATTGGATTTGTAGGTGACGACTCGGGGGATAACATATCCGAAAAAAATCCCAGTTTTTGCGAGCTTACTGGTCTTTACTGGGCTTGGAAAAACTTAGACGCCGAATATATAGGCCTCGCTCATTACCGCCGTCATTTTTCTATGTTCCCCGGGAAAGATAAATTCGCCTGTGTTCTTTCAAAGCCAGAGGCGGAAACAATTTTACAGCATGTTGACGTAATACTTCCCAAACAGCAAAAATATTATATAGAAAATCTCTACGACCACTACGCGCACACCCATAAGGAGGAACATCTTTTAGCCTTCAAAGCGGTTTTAGAGGAAAAATCGCCCGAATATTTAGACGAGTTTGAGGCGCTTAAAAAGAGAACCTCGGCTCATATGTTTAATATGTTTATTATGAAAAAGGATGTTCTCGAGGGCTATCTCTCGTGGATGTTCGATATCCTTTTTGAGCTTGAAAAGAGAATTGATTTTGAAAAAATGTCGGCTTTTGAGGCTCGTATGATGGGAAGACTTAGCGAACTAATGCTCGATATGTATATAAGAAAAAATAATATCGACTATGCAGAGCTGCCCTGTATCTATATGGAAAAAATCAACCTTTTTGCAAAGGTAACGGGATTTTTAAAGGCAAAATTTTTCGGCAAAAGTTATGATAAAAGCTTTTAAGAGTAGGTGAGATATATGCGCCCCCAGATCTCTTATATTATCCCCTCGCATAATGGGGAAAACTATCTTTCTGCATGCGTGGAAAGTATCCTTTGCCAAAAAAATATTCCTTTTGAGATTATAATTGTTGAAAACGGCTCGAGCGATAACACCTTTGAGCTTGCTCTTTCGCTTTCCCAAAAGGATAGCCGAATCAGAGTTTTCAGAAGCGAAAAGGGCGTTTCCAATGCACGAAACGTTGGCATAGAGATGTCACGAGGCAGTTATCTCTGCTTTGTTGACCAAGACGATTTGCTTCTTCCTGATGCTGATTTGGTTTTCGCAAGAGGCTTTAATCAGTTTGCAGGCTGCGATGTTTATTTGGCCTGCGGCGACTCGCAAACCGAAAACTGCGAGGAATATTGGCACCTTGTTCCCAAAGCCTCGATGAAAAAGCTTCTTATTCATAATTTAAAGAACCCCACAAAGACACTGACGGCTTGGGCAAAGCTCTTCTCAGCAGATTTAATTAAAACAAATCTTTTGTTTTTCGACCCCTCGCTTTCTCATTCCGAGGATAGCGATTTCGTTATTTCGGTGCTTTTAAATAGTAGCTTCGCCGCCAAAATCGATAGAGCGGTTTATCATTACACTGTAAACGATGATTCTGCAGTGCATAAGGCAGGAAGTAACCTTGCGGATAAATATGCCCTTGCAATGCTTAAAACAAGCCGCAAGCTCTCAAAGGCGCCAAAAGAAGTAAAGGACGCATTTCTCCTTTATGTGCTCGATCATCTGCTTGTCGTTTTTGTAAATGATATTTTCAAAAATGGCAGCCTAAAGGAGCAGTATAAACGAGCTAAAAGCATATTAAAGGAAGGCGTTTTTGCCGATGCACTTAAAGATGCCCCAATTTTTAAATCCTCGCCATCTAAAGCACTGCTTTTCCTATTTGCAAAACTTCGTATTGTAACTCCGCTTTGCCTTGCTTCAAAGCTCAGACAAATGTCTAAACGAAAGAAAAAATAAAAAACAGCCCCACCCTTATTTTAAGGGTGGGGCTTTTCTATACAATAAACTTACATT
>JAZRHT010000065.1:0-4715 GCA_045644905.1 Oscillospiraceae bacterium | reverse complement strand
TGCGATATGGCAGAGGCTGTTGAGGATGCCTTTCGCTATGGTAAAATCGTTTTCGCAACAACAACCTACAATGCAGAGATTTTCCCCTTTATGCATCATTTTATTCTCGGTCTTGTCGAGCGCAATTTCCAAAATAAAACGGTTGGACTTATCGAAAACGGCTCTTGGGCGCCGACCGCTAATAAAGTTATGCGCGGTATGTTTGAAAAATCTAAGAACATAACATTCTCTGAAAACAGCGTCAAGATTCTCTCGGCACTCTCGGATGAGAGCAGAGCGCAAATTGAGGCGCTCGCTAAGGAGCTTTGCAAGGATTATAATGCTAACGAAATTGAAACCAAAACAGACGGAGGTGAATCAAAGATGAAATATGTATGCGACGCTTGCGGCTGGGTTTATGACGAAGAAGTCGGCTACGAGGAGGGCGGCATTGCCCCCGGCACAAAGTTCGAGGATCTTCCCGAGGATTTTGAGTGCCCCTTATGCGCAGTAGGAAAGGATATGTTCAGCCCCGAAGAATAAGAAAAAAGGCGGTCGATTTTCGACCGCCTTTTTAATTTAAGTTTAAGAATTTTCATAGAGCTTTGCAAGTCCGCCCTCGGAGGTTTCGCGGTAGAGGTGCGATAAGTCTCGACCCGTCTGATACATTGTTTCAACAACAACGTCAAAGGAAACCTTTCGGGTTGTCGAGAGGAAGTTTGCAAGGCTGAGTGCGTTTATCGCGCGCATTGCGGCAACTGCGTTTCGTTCAATGCAAGGAATCTGAACAAGTCCGCAAACGGGGTCGCAGGTAAGCCCCAGATGGTGCTCCATTGCAACCTCGGCGGCGTATTCAATTTGGTCAATGCCCATATCAAAAAGCTCGCAGAGTGCTGCCGATGCCATAGAGCAGGCAGTTCCGATTTCGGCCTGACAGCCGCACTCCGCTCCGCTTATGGAAGCGTTTGTGGCAACTAAATTTCCGATAAGACCTGCAACGGCAAGCGCTCTGACAACGTCGTCGTCCGAAAAGCCGTTCTTTTCCTTCATATACTTGAGGACCGACGGAACGACACCACACGAGCCGCAGGTGGGAGCGGTTACTATTGTGCCGCAGTCGGCATTCTGCTCGCTAACTGCAAAGGCATAGGCACAAACAAGGCGGTTTTCTCTTGTCTGCGGACTTTCGTCGATGTGCTTTTGGCCAAAGAGAAACTGCGCCTTGCGCTCGACATTAAGTCCGCCGGGCAGAGTTCCCGATTTTGTGAGACCCTCGCGGATTGCAGAGAGCATAGTTCTCCAAACGGTGAGCAGATATTCGTGTATGCCCTCGCCCTCGTTTTCAAAAACATAGTCCGAAAGGCGGATTCCCCTGCTCTTACAGATTTCGGCAATCTCGGTAAAGGTTTTTTCTTTGTAAACTTCCTCGGGGACGAGCGCGTCCTCATTTGGTGTGCGGACTTCTCCTCCGCCGATACTGAGGTAACGCTTTCTGAGTATCTCTTTTTCGCCCTTGAAGGCAACGAAATCTATGGTGTTGGGGTGCTCGGGGGTGTCGGAGACCTCGTCGAAAATGATTTCGTGAGGGATGCCGGCGAGCATTTCAGAAACCGCTCTGTCGGTCCCGTGACCCTTTCCCGTTTTACAAAGCGAGCCTAAAAGGTAAACCTTTATAAAATCGGCTTCATTGCAGAGCGAAAGAAAGGTTTTGGCCGCATAGGCGGGACCCATAGTATGCGAGCTGGAAGGTCCAAGCCCGATTTTGTAAATGCTTTTAATTGATTTCATATTTTGCACCTCGCAGATTTTACTCATAGCCTCCCTTACCTAAAGGGTAGCGAAGCGGCCGAGCGGTAGTGAATGACAGTCCGGTGGACTGTCAGAGCCGCGAGGTGACCGAGTCGCAACGAGAGGGGACCAACCGTCAGGTTGGTGGAGGGATTGCTTTACAATCATATCAATATAATCGCAAACACCCTCAAAATTTTTATTTACTTGATTATTGGGAATACGGATAACTATTAGATTTCTGCCTTCGATTTTTTTCTGTTCTGATTTTATCTCTTGATATTCCTGATTTTTCGTAATGTTGAGAACCATCAAGTTCAATTATAAGCCTTGCCTCATGACAGTAAAAATCTACTATATAGTTATCAACGACTTTTTGCCTTAAAAAACGAACGGGATAATTCCGCAGAAAATCATACCACAGATGTTTTTCCTCTTTGGTCATATTTTTGCGCAAGTTTTTTGCGTTGCTTGTAAGCTCAGGATTGTGTTTTCTCTGCATTTCATATCCCCCAGTCTGCTTCGCAGACAGCCTTACGGCCCTGCTCCCTCTGTCGCTTTGCGACATCTCCCTCGCACTGCGAGGGAGTCTTCCCTTTAGGCAAGGGGGCCTATTCGGGGGTGTTTTTTATATTATAGCACATAGCCTTGGGCTTTACAATAAAAAGCATTGATTTTCGCCTTAGAGTGTGTAATAATGTAAAAAAGAATAGGAGTGATTTTAATGGAAAAAACATTTTTACTTTTTGTAACCTACAAGGCAAAAGAGGGAATGCGCGAAAAATTCGTAGAGGAGCTCGAAGCTAATGGCACCGCCGCCGCAGTGCGTGCAGAGGACGGCTGCATTCGCTATGATTATTATTACAGCGCCGCCGACAAGGACGTTCTCTTCCTCTTTGAGGAGTGGGAATGCGAGGAAAAACAGCAGATTCATCTATCGCAGCCGCATATTGCAAATATCAAGGCCGCAAAGGAAAAATATATTGAGGAATCCTCAATGCGCCCCGTGAGATAACTAAAAAGCCTTCCCGCTAACGCGGGGAGGCTTTTTTTGAAGTAAAAGGTAATAGGTAAGAAGTGAGAAGTAAGGTATGACGCTGCGCGTCACATTTATATTCAAAGCGGATAAATCCGTTCCCTACAGTTTTAAAATTTATGCTCGTTCTTTTGCCATAATGTCGGAAAGCTCCTCAAAAGTGACAAACTCATAGCCGCATTTTTTGAGCATTTTTATAATCTGCTCAATCTTTTTGGCATAGGAGCGGATTCCGTACGAAAGATAGAACTTATCGTAGGACTTTAGATCCTTTATAAAAGGGATTTTGCTCCTTGTAAGCTCAAAGGGGTGCAGATAAAAAACATAGTAATTGTTTTTCTTAATATACTGATAGATAAGATTTTTTATAAACTCCCAGTTTCCCAAGCGGACGTATCCGCCGCCCGAAATGGGGAAAGGCTTTCCGAAAACCTTTTGCTTTGACATTTCAAACTCGAAAAATCCGTTTTTGCAGAAAATTCCGTCACGATAGATGTCAAAACCGTCAAGGTCGAGCGGTGTGGTATGCCTTGCCTTTGTAAATCCTAAGTGGCTGGAATCGTATTTAAAGCCAAGCTCCCTTAAAACGTCAACCCTATCTCTGTCAAGGCTGAAAAACGGAGCACGAAAGCCCTCGATTTCGGTTTCGAACATCTTAGAAAGGCTCTCTTTTGCGCCCTTTATTCTGTCCCTGAATTTCTGAATCGGCATATCAAGGGGCGGTATGTGCTTGTAATTGTGCAGTGCGAGGCGGTGACCGTTTTGGATATGGGTTTTGAGCCTATCGGCAATTTTGGGAGCAAAATCGCCAACTGTGAACAGAGTTGACTTTATGCCGTGCTTGTCGAGAATTTTTATGTATTCATCAAAACCGTCAATTAGGTCGGCGTCGGTTTCAAAGCTCGAGTTTTTAACACATTCGGTGTCGCAAAATGGTTCGACGTCCATTGTAAAAACTGCGTATTTTTTTGGGCTCATATTCTATCTCTCTTTAAAAAATTCTATGATTTCGTTGTCATACTTTTCTAAGTTGTTGATTCTCAGGTGCGAGTGACCGCCCTTATTAAACCAAACCAGCTTTTTGTCCTCGGCGGCGCAGGCATTAAAGAGCTTTCGGCTCATTTTGGGAACAGAGAAAATATCCTTTTCGCCGTAAAGGAACAGAACCCTTGCGTCTTTTCTGATTTTCTTTATCGCGCGAATTGGCTTTTGGGTGTAAACGTTAGTTCCCGTATGGTGATTTATAAGAAGCATAACCGTGTCAAGCACGGGGAAAAGCGGACGCTTGTCGGCAATCATGTGGTTCTTAAAGGTTTCACGGAAAGAAACAAAGCAGCCCTCGGTTACAAAGCCCTTTATATAGTCGGGACAGGCTTTGTTTGAGATAGCAAAAATTCCTGCCGAGGTGCCGATGCAGATGCCGTGAAAATAAATTTCGGTGTTATTAAAATTCTCGTGCGCAAATTTTGCCCAAGCAAGAACGTCCCTGCTCTCTTTAACTCCGATTGTGTTGTAAATGCCGTCACTTTTGCCGTGACAACGTGTGTCGATAACTAAAACGTTAAAGCCTGCCTTTTCATAGGGAGGCGCAAAATAATAGGAATAAACAAGACTTTCGCAGCGTCCCGGCAGAATGATAACGCATCTGTTAGAGCCAAAATCATAGTATTCTCCATATAAATTAAAGCCGTCATTTTCTATATGGACTTCCTGCATCTTGTCTTTTACGCCTTCTGCCCACTTTATTCCGTCGTTCCACATCGCCATTTGTTCCTCGTTTTCGACGCAGGAACAAACTCTGCCCCACTTTTCAGGATTTGTGCGAACAAGCTGCTCCTTGTAAACCCTTTTTGAGATGGGAAAGGTGTAGATAAACATAAATATAAGTCCGCCCAAAAACAAGGCGGCGATT
>JAZRHT010000064.1:0-2136 GCA_045644905.1 Oscillospiraceae bacterium | reverse complement strand
GCAGTTGTCGGCGGCGGTGTTGGATGCGCTATCGCTTTCCCCGTTGCAAAGGCTCTGTCGGAAAACGGATGCGAGGTTCATAGTATCGTCGGCTTCAGAAACGAGGACCTTGTTATTTTAAAGGAAGAATTTGAGAACGTTAGCGATAAATACGTTCTTATGACTGATGACGGAAGCGTTGGCGAAAAAGGTCTTGTAACCGATGCTCTGCGCTCGCTTATCGAGTCGGGCGAAAAGTATGACGAGGTTATAACCATCGGACCTCTTGTTATGATGAAATTCGTCTGCAAGCTCACAAAAGAGTATGGCATCAAAACTGTCGCAAGCATGAACCCCGTTATGATAGACGGAACCGGAATGTGCGGCGGCTGCCGCCTTACAGTTGGCGGAAAGGTTAAATTCGCCTGCGTTGACGGACCTGAATTTGACGGACACGAAATAGATTTCGACGAGGCGATCGCTCGCTCTTCGATGTATAGAGAAGAGGAAGCCGCCTCACGTGAAAAAACCTGCAATTTATTTAAGAAGGAGGCAGAATAATGGCTAATATGTCCCCTAATAAGAATGAAATGCCGCTTCTTTCTGCCGAACTTCGCAGCAAGAGCTATGATGAGGTTGCATTAGGATATTCCCCCGAGGTTGCTGTTTTAGAGGCTCAGAGATGCTTAGGATGTAAGCATGCGCCTTGCGTTAGCGGCTGCCCTGTTGGAATTAAAATTCCCGATTTTATTAAGAAAATTGCCGAGGAGGATTTTGAGGGAGCATATTCGGTTATAGCCGAGTCGAGCGCTCTGCCTGCCGTTTGCGGTCGAGTTTGCCCTCAGGAAACCCAGTGCGAAATGAAATGCGTAAGAGGTATTAAAGGCGAGCCTGTTGGAATTGGCAGACTCGAGCGTTTTGCCGCCGATTACCATAACGCAAACAGCAATGAAACCATTAAACCTGCCGAGAAAAATGGCTTTAAGGTTGCCGTTATCGGCTCAGGCCCCTCGGGACTAACCTGCGCAGGTGAGCTTTCTAAAAAAGGCTACGACGTAACGGTTTTTGAGGCTCTGCATATCGCAGGCGGCGTTCTTTCCTATGGTATCCCTGAGTTCAGACTTCCCAAAAGCATTGTTAAAAAGGAAATCGACTCGCTTAAAGAAATGGGCGTTAAGATTGAAACAAACGTCGTTATCGGCAGAACCCTTTTAATCGACGAGCTTCTTAATGAGGAAGGCTTTTCGGCTGTCTACGTTGCCAGCGGAGCGGGACTTCCCAAGTTTATGGGCATCGCAGGCGAGAGCCTTAAAGGCGTCTGCTCGGCAAACGAATTTTTAACAAGAATCAATCTTATGAAGGCTTATAAAGAGGATTCGAGCACTCCCGTTAAGAGAGTGGCGCACACGGTTGTTGTCGGCGGCGGAAACGTTGCTATGGATGCAGCAAGATGCGCCCGCAGACTTGGCAGCGAGGTAACAGTAGTTTACCGCCGCACAGAAAAAGAGCTTCCTGCCCGTCGTGAAGAGGTTGAGCATGCAATGGAGGAGGGCATCGAGTTTTGCTTCCTCACTAATCCTACCGAGATTGTCGGCGACGAAAACGGCTTTGCAAAAACCGTAAAGTGTCAGCTTATGCGCCTCGGCGAGCCTGATGCTTCGGGCAGAGCAAGACCCGAGCCCATCGAGGGAAGCGAAAAGCTTATCCCCGCCGAGTGCGTTATTATGGCACTGGGAACTTCGCCCAATCCCATTATTCGTGACACAACAGAGGGCTTAGAAACAACCCGCTGGGGCGGAATCTGCGCCGATGAGGAAAGCGGACAGACCTCCAAAGAGGGCGTTTTCGCAGGCGGCGACGCCGTAACCGGTGCGGCAACAGTTATTCTTGCTATGGGAGCGGGCAAATCCGCTGCCAAGGCAATCGACGAATATATCAAAAACAAAAATTAATTATTTGTAGGGGAGGGCCTATGTGCCCTCCCGTTTTTGTTCATTAAACAAACAAAATCTCACTTTTTCAAAAAAACTCAAAATACATCTTGACAAGCAGGGGTAAATTGAATATAATATTTAAAGTGGTTCGCTGCTATGGCTCAGTCGGTAGAGCACATCCTTGGTAAGGATGAGGTCACCAGTTCGATTCTGGTTAGCAGCT
>JAZRHT010000063.1:0-2055 GCA_045644905.1 Oscillospiraceae bacterium | reverse complement strand
CCTGCGCTTAGAGTATAACCGTGCAAGACAAGGCGCGATTACTCAGGAGATTACAGAAATCGTGGCAGGCAGCGAATAAAAGTTAGAAGGTGAAACTATTGGCAGATTTACACTTAGGTAAAGTAACTCAGGTTATGGGTCCTGTTGTTGACGTTCGCTTCCCCGAGGGCGGACTTCCCATGATCCATAACGCTCTGACTGTTAAAATAGAAGACAGAGTTCTGACGGTTGAGGTCGCTCAGCATATCGGAAACAACACCGCAAGATGCATCGCTATGTCCTCAACGGACGGACTGCGTCGAGGCGCTGAGGTAACTGATACACTGGCTCCCATCAGCGTCCCCGTCGGAAAAGAAACCTTGGGCAGAATTTTCAACGTCCTCGGCGACGTTGTTGATAACGGCGAAGATGCTAAAACAGATGAGCGCTGGAATATTCATAGAAGCGCTCCCGAATATAGCGAGCTTTCAACCTCGGCCGAGATTTTCGAAACCGGCATCAAGGTTATTGACCTTATCTGCCCCTATTCCAAGGGCGGTAAGATTGGCCTTTTCGGCGGCGCAGGTGTTGGTAAAACAGTTCTTATAATGGAGCTTATCAATAACATAGCAAAGCAGCACGGCGGCATTTCGGTTTTCACAGGTGTTGGCGAGCGAACCCGTGAGGGAAACGACCTTTATAATGAGATGAAGCAGTCGGGCGTTCTTTCCAAGACCGCACTTGTTTACGGTCAGATGAACGAGCCCCCGGGAGCTCGTATGCGTGTCGCCCTTTCGGGACTTACAATGGCAGAATATTTCAGAGATACTGAGGGACAGGACGTTCTTTTATTTATCGATAACATTTTCAGATTTACTCAGGCAGGCAGTGAGGTTTCTGCGCTCTTAGGAAGAATGCCCTCGGCAGTTGGCTATCAGCCAACTCTTGCAACCGAAATGGGCGCTTTGCAAGAGAGAATAACCTCCACAAAGAAAGGCTCGATAACCTCGATTCAGGCAGTTTACGTCCCTGCTGACGACCTTACCGACCCCGCCCCTGCAACAACCTTTGCCCACCTCGATGCAACAACCGTTCTATCGAGAAACATCGCATCGCAGGGCATCTATCCTGCAGTTGATCCCCTCGAATCCTCGAGCCGAATCCTCTCGCCCGACGTACTCGGACAGGAGCATTACAGTGTTGCAAAAGAGGTTCAGAGAATTCTGCAGAGATATAATGAGCTTATGGATATCATCGCAATTATGGGTATGGATGAGCTTTCTGACGAGGATAAGCTTTTAGTTCAGAGAGCAAGAAAAATTCAGAGATTCCTCTCCCAGCCCTTTGACGTTTCTGAGAAATTCACAGGTATCCCCGGAACCTATGTTCCCATTTCTGAGACCATTCGTGGATTTAAGGAAATTATCGAAGGCAAACACGATGACCTTCCCGAATCTGCCTTCCTTTATGTCGGAACTATTGACGAGGCAGTAGAAAAAGCAAAGAAGGTACAGTAAATGAACACTTTTTTACTGATAATTTCCTCCCCTGACGGTGATATTTTCCGCGGAGAATGCTGTAAATTTGATGTGAGGAGCACTGAGGGTGAACTTGGCATAATGGCGGGCCATATTCCTTTTGCCTGCGCCGTCGTGCCTTGCGAATGCAAAATTCTCCTTCCCAATGACGAGGAGAAAACCGCGAAGACACAAGGCGGACTTCTTACAGTAGACAAAAATTCCGTTACATTCATTTCGGGAACGTTTGAGTTTATAAACTAATAAAAAACGCTATGGACTTTTGGTCCATAGCGGTTTTTTATTTATAGCTTACAAGTTCATCTAAAGTCTTGCGTTTTTTCTCTCTAAGCACATCACCCTCAGCGGCATAACCTAACGTAATAACCAGCCTGACGGGATTTTTAAGGCTGCAAATTTCACAAATCTTTTCACTGTCAAGCCAGCCTAAAATGCAGGTTGCAAGTCCTTCGGACTCTGCCTGAGCTGTTATATATGCCGCAACAATTCCAATATCAATGGAGCGGTAATCGTTGCCTTTGAGCTTTGCGCCGAGCGC
>JAZRHT010000062.1:0-3127 GCA_045644905.1 Oscillospiraceae bacterium | reverse complement strand
AAGCGCCGTTACGTGCAGGTCACGAATGGCGAGAATACCTTTGAGCATATCGGGTTTTTCATCTGGGTTTGGCTGATGAAGCATTCCCTTATAGCCGTCACCCGTTGTGCGAGGCTTGTTTGTGTAAATTCTCGGAATAATAAGAATTTTATCGTTCACCTGCTCCTGCACTTTTTTAAGGCGAGAGATATAATCTAAAACGGGCTCGGGGTGGTCTGCCGAGCAGGGACCTATGATAAGCAAAAATTTATTGCTCTTTCCCTCAAAAACGTTTTTTATTTCCTCATCTCTTTTAGCCTTAACCTCGGCCATTTTTTCGCTGATGGGGTACTCTTCCTTAATGTCCTTCGGTATAGGAAGTTTTCTGTAAAATTGCATACTCATTTTAGTTTAAGCCTTCTTTTTATCAAAATTTCTGCGGCGCTCAGAAGAAATTCTCATCATACTGCGCATTTCCTCTCGGTCATCATTTTTAATGCAGTTGTAAAGTCTTTCAAAGGTGTCCTTGTAGCTATCCATCTGCGAAAGCAGGGTTTCACGGTTCGAAAGGAATAGCTCGCTCCACATTTCATCGTTGATGTTAGCGATTCTTGTTAAATCTCTAAACGAATCGCCCGTATATCTTTCAAGATTAGGGTCATCGCAGGCGCACATAAGCGCAACAGCAATGCAGTGTGTAAGCTGAGAAAGGAACGCAATCATCTCATCGTGGCGCTCTGGCGGAAGAACCGAAACATCCTTAAAACCGAGCTCTTGCCCAAGACTTTTGCAAAGCTCGATTGCGGAAAAGGTGTTCTTCTCGGTTGGGACTACTATATAGTTTGCCCCTTTAAAGATGCTGTCATCACTGTTTTTAACGCCAGAGACCTCTCTACCTGCCATGGGGTGAGCCGCGATAAATTCAACTCCCTCGGGAAGAAGCGTCTGAACCTCGTAGACAACGCAGCCCTTAACACCGGTAACATCGGTGACAACCGCGCCTTTTTTAATAAGGTGTCCGTTTTGTTTTACCCACTCGATAAACGTATGGGGATAGAGAGCGAAAATTATAACATCGGCAGAGGCGATGAGTTCTGCGTCGACCTCTGTTGTGCCGTCGTTTATAACATTATTTTCTACTGCATAGTCAATAGACTCCTGCTCCAAGGTTATAGCAGAAACGTGGTAGCCTTTTTTTCTAAGCGCCATACCATAGCTGCCACCGAGAAGTCCTAAGCCTATTATTAAAATCTTTTTTGAAGGGTCAATTATCATAAATTTCCATCTCAATTCCTAATTTTTTTATTGTTTCAAAAAAATCAGGGAAGCTTTTTTCTACTGCCTGCGCGTTTTCTATAATTCCACCTGTTTTAGTAAGTAAGAGAGCAAGCGCCATAACGATTCTGTGATCGTTATGCGAACAGATGGGCTCGCTTGGAGCTTTGAGCTCGCATTTTTTTACTATAACCGAGTTTTCAAAAACCTGGGTTTCAACCCCGAGCTTTGAAAGCTCCTTTTTCATAGCTTCGGCTCTGTCGCTTTCTTTAATTTTTAATCTCTTTGTTCCCGTAAACTCTGCGCCGAACTGCGAAGAGAGGGCGAAAAGAACAGGCGCTAAATCAGGGCAATCAGAAAGGTCAAACTGCTTTTCTCCTTTTTGGAGCGCAGAGTATATTTCCTTATAAATTCTGTCGCCCTGCAGACTTTCAGGATTTAAGCCTTCAACCGAAACGCTACCGCCTAAAAGGTTAAAACCATCTAAAAACGCGGCGTTAGAAAAGTCTCCCTCGACTATGTAGTCGCAGCCTCGGTATCGCTGATTTCCGGTTATATAAAAGGTGTTTTTCTGCCTTTTGATTTCAATTCCAAAGGTTTTTAGGGCGCTTATTGTAATATCAATATAAGAAGCGCTCTCCAATTTTCCGATTATTTCAATGCTACTGTCGCCATTTAGAAGCGGCAGAGCAAACATAAGTCCCGAAATAAACTGGCTTGAAATATCTCCGCGAAGCCTATAATCGTCTGCCTTCAGTTTACCGCAAACAGTGACGCTATTTTCAGTTTTTTCAAAAAGTATGCCATTTTGCTTTGCAATTTCGTCGTAAATGCTAAGAGGTCGCGAGAAAAGGCGCTCGCTTCCAGTAAGAGTTATTTTTTTATCCGATAGCATACAAAGAGGAAGCATAAATCTCAAGGTGCTTCCGCTCTCATTACAGAAAAGAGTTGCGTTTTCGCTTGGTTTAAAGGGATTTAGCGAGCCTATACAAAGGCTTTCGCCATTGTTCTCAACCCTCGCTCCAAGTGCGGTAAGGCATGAGAGGGTCGCCTCAATATCCTTAGATAAGGCAAGACTTTTAATTTGGCTTTCCCCTGAGAGAGCGCCGCAGATAAGGGCTCTATGCGCTACACTTTTAGATGGCGGAACACTAACCTTTCCGTTTGCCTCGGACTTAAAAATTCTGACCTTCATTTATTTTTCACCGCTTTTTAGAAAATCGATTGCTTCAAGGTACCCCTCGAAGCCGTGGCCTGCTATCGTTTTTTTACAATAGGCGCGCACGTAACTAATCTGACGAAAATCCTCACGCTTGGAAACGTCCGAAATATGCACCTCAACCGTCGGAATTCCGACGGCTTTAAGCGCATCCAAAATAGCAACGCTTGTATGGGTGTAGGCGGCAGGGTTTATAACAATGCCATCAAAGTTATTATATGCGCCTTGAATTTTATCAACGAGGTCGCCCTCGTGATTTGACTGATATATTTCGACCTCTACGCCATTTTTCTCAGCGTGTGCGTTTATCATATCACAAAGGTCGGCATAGGTGTTTGCGCCGTAAATGTCGGGCTCACGGATGCCGAGCATATTGAGATTTGGTCCATTAATCACAAGTACCTTCATTTTTAAATTCCTCTTTTATTTTTTCTGCGTTCTCTTCTGCAAAGTCCGTGCATTCTAAATGCATATCGGCGCAGGCGCAGTAAATATCGTATCGCTCGTTGTATCTTTTTTCTAAGTCGGCACGACTGCTCGAAAGCGGTCTGTCGCTTGTTGCCTCAATAGACGAAAGAGGTCGGTCAAGAAAATATATTCTTCCGTTATAGGAAAGAAGACGGGTGTTATTTTCATCTAAAACCGCTCCGCCGC
>JAZRHT010000061.1:0-9500 GCA_045644905.1 Oscillospiraceae bacterium | reverse complement strand
GGACGGATTTATTTTAAGCGAGGGTGAATTTATAGACCTTGCAAGTAAATCCAGATGTGTTTTGATGGACTCTTTTTCGAGAAATTTCCCTCTTATTCAGCCTAAAAAATTCATTACAATGAGGGCCTCGCAGTCGGGATGTTTTACTCAGAAGCCTTCATCACTTACAGAGCAGCTTTCCGCTCAAACCAAGGACGGATTTGCAGCCGTTATCTGCACACCCACCGAGCATCTTGCCGACATTCTTTGTCGCGACTTAAACAGAGATGGCATTTCGGCGGCGGTAGTACTGCCCGAAAATGACATCGAGATAGTCGCAGGCAAGGTTTATGTTCTCTCGGCAAGTCTTTCGGCGAGCTTTGAATACCCCGACGAAAAGGTAACTGTTATTAGCTTTTTAAGTGAAGCAGGACGCGAGCGAAAAAAGAAAAAGAACAAGGCAGTTTTTGATATTTCCTCAGTAAGCGTTGGTGACTATGTTGTTCACTCGGCGCACGGAATCGGAATTTACAGAGGAATTCAAAAGCTCGAGGTTCAAGGAATTATCAAGGACTATATCAAGATTCAGTACGGCGGAAGCGACGTTCTTTACGTTCCCGTAACTCAGCTTGATATGGTTGCAAAATATATTGGCGCAGCAGCAGACGACACCATTAAGCTTTCAAGGCTTGGAAGCGCCGTTTGGAAAAACACAAAGAGCAGAGTTTCAAGAGCTGTTCGCGATATGGCAGCAGAGCTTACAAAGCTCTACGCAAAGAGAATGCAGGCAAAGGGCTTTGCTTTTTCAGAGGATAGCGACTGGCAGAATGATTTTGAGGAGCGTTTCCCCTATGCCGAAACGCCCGACCAGATTCGCTGCGTAGAGGAAATTAAAAAGGATATGGAATCCGAGGTTCCGATGGACAGAATCCTCTGCGGAGACGTTGGATTCGGAAAGACCGAGGTTGCGCTTAGAGCGGCGATGAAATGCGTTATGGACTCTAAGCAGTGCGCCATTTTGGTTCCGACAACAATTTTAGCTTGGCAGCACTATAAAACTGCGCTAAGCCGCTTTGACGGTTTTCCCATAAATATTGCGCTTCTCTCCGGCTTCCGCTCTGGGAAGGAGCAAAGCGAGGTTTTAAGAAAGCTTGCGCGAGGCGAAATTGACATAGTTATCGGAACGCACAGGCTTGTGCAAAAAGACGTTGTTTTTAAAGATTTGGGGCTTGCTATTATCGACGAGGAGCAGAGATTCGGAGTTGCTCACAAAGAGAAATTCAAAGAGATGTTTACCTCGGTTGATATGCTCACCCTCTCGGCAACACCCATTCCAAGAACGCTGAATATGGCGATGAGCGGCATTCGAGATATCTCTATGATTGAGGAAGCTCCGCTTGACCGATATCCCGTTCAGACCTTTGTTCTCGAATACAACCGCAGACTTCTTTTGTCGGCTATCGAAAGAGAGCTTGCACGAGGCGGTCAGGTTTACTATCTGCACAACCGAGTTGAGAGCATAAACGCAAAAGCGGCGGCAATTGCCGAGGCTATCCCAGGCTGCAGAGTTGCGGTGGCGCACGGAAAATTAACCTCTCAAGAGCTCGAAAAGGTTTGGAAAAGGCTTGTTGACCACGAAATTGACGTGCTTGTTTGCACAACGATTATTGAAACGGGCGTTGACGTTTCCAACTGCAATACAATGATAATTGAGGATGCCGACCATATGGGGCTTTCTCAGCTCTATCAGCTTAGAGGTCGAATAGGGCGCTCATCAAGACGAGCCTACGCATACTTTACCTTCAGACCCGGCAAGGAAATTTCCGACGTTGCGTCAAAGCGCCTTTCGGCGATACGAGATTTTACCGCATTCGGCTCGGGCTTTCAGATTGCCCTGCGTGACCTTGAAATCAGAGGCGCAGGAAATATGCTCGGCGCACAGCAACACGGACACATGGACGCGGTTGGCTACGATATGTATCTAAAGCTCTTAAACGAGGCTATCGCCGAGGAGCGAGGCGAGGAGACTGCGCCTATCGACAACGAATGTCTTATCGATTTGCCCATTTCGGCGCACATTCCCAATTCTTATATCGACGACAACGTTCAGCGAATTGAGGTTTACCGCCGAATTGCAATGATAAGAAACGATGATGACGCTATGGACGTTACCGACGAGCTTATCGACCGTTTCGGAGAGCCTACTCGCGAGGTTAGTCTGCTTATCGGGGTTGCGCTCCTTAGAAATCTCTCGCAGAATATCGGAGTTTCGCAGATAACCCAAAAGAGCGATTTTGTTTTAATTGAGTTTCATAATCCCGACTTAAGGCTCTTAGCGGCGGCAAGCTCGCAGTTTTCAAAAAGCGTATTTTTAAGCGCGGGAAAGGTTCCCTATCTTTCGGTTAAGCCAAATGGAAAGGACCTTCTTTCCCAGCTTACCGACATTGTCAGCTTCTTAAATGAGCAAAAGGAGGCGATAAAGAATGAAGAAACTTCTCGCTAACTCATTTTTTCAGCAGGCGGTAACGCTCCTATTGTCTGTTATATTTATTGTAATTGGCGCTCTCATTTGCAAATATGAGCCACTTCAGACAACCGATGCAGAGTTTCAGCGTGCGGTTGTCAACGAGGTTATTGCAACAACCGAAGGACCCGGCTTTCACGATGCCACTGTTAAGACGGTTGTTTTTAATGCGACTATTTTAACCGGCAAGGAAAAGGGCAATTCCTACAATATGACTCAGCTTCTTGACGAGAATTCTCCGCCCGTTCCTGAAATTGTTGAAAAGGGCGACAAGATACTTGTTATCTACAACGAGCCCGAGGAGGAAAACAGTACCGTTAGCGGCTGGTCGTATGGCGGAGTTAATCATACCACAGGTGTGCTACTTCTAACTCTCGGATTTTTTGCTCTTATCCTTGTAATAGGGCGCACAAAAGGAATTTCAACCATTATTGCCCTCGGAATAACTGCGGCGGCAGTATTCTTAATATTCATTCCCTCAGTTCTCATAGGCAAAAATATTTACGCATCCACCATTGTTATCAGCCTTTTTGTTATTCTCTCGTCGCTGTGTCTCTTAAACGGCTGGAACAAGAAAACTCTTTGCGCCGTCGTTGGAAACTCGGGCGGTATTCTTATAACGGGCGTGCTTGCGCTGTTTATAAACAAGGCATTTGGAATAACAGGAATTCTCAATTCCGATTATCTGTTTTTAACAATGCTCGAGGGAGGAGTTTCGATAGACCTTCCCGCACTTATATGGGGCGGAATTTTAATCGGCTCGCTCGGTGCGGTTATGGACGTTGCGATGTCGATAGCCTCAGCAATGCACGAATTATCCGAGCAGATGTATGAGCCGACCTTTAAAAAGCTTGTCATTTCGGGAATGAACATCGGAAAAGATGCTATCGGCACAATGACCAACACCCTCATTCTCGCGTACGTCGGCGGCTCTATGGCAACTATACTCCTATTTACCGCCTACACGCGCGACCTTGTTTTGCTTCTTAACTACGAGATGCTACTCGTTGAGGTTATTCAGGCAGTTGTCGGAAGCATCGGCATTCTGCTTGCCGTTCCTATAACTGTTTTCTTCTCAGCTTGGGTTTTCCTTAAAAGCGGTAAGAAAGAAAGCGTAGCAGAATAAGTAAAAGCCGTGGACTTTAAGTCCACGGCTTTCTTTTTTAGGATTTATTACTTTTTTCTTTCAAATTTATCTGCAACTTGTTTTAGGTGCTCGATAATGGGAAGGTGCTGAGGGCAGTGGCTCTGACAAGAGCCGCACTCGATACAGTCAGAAGGTGCTCCCCTATCGCCTTTTGTGTTGTTAAAGGTTGTTATAAGTCCGGGAAGCAGTCCAAACTGATGCTGATTATTATAAAGCGCAAAATACTCGGGGATTGCGATATTTTGAGGGCAATCATCGACGCAGTAGCGGCATGCGGTGCAAGGGATTGCAATGGTTTTCATAGTAATGTCTGCGGCTTTGTGAATTTCGTTCATTTGCGCCTTAGAGAGAGGCTCGAAATCCTTCATATAGCTCATATTATCGCAAAGCTGCTCCATATCGCTCATTCCGCTTAAAACTACCATAATTCCATCGAGACTTGCGGCGAATTTAATTCCCCACGATGCTATTGAAGCTTTCTCGTCCATATTTTTTAAAACCTTAGCGGCATCCTCGGGGAGGTTTGCAAGCGCTCCGCCCTTTAAAGGCTCCATAACTGCGATTTTAACCCCGTGCTTGCGGCAAACCTCATAGCATTTTCTCGACTGCACGCTCTCATTTTCCCAGTCGATGTAGTTTAATTGAATCTGAACGAGCTCGGTTTCGGGGTGTTCGGTTAGGATTTTATCGAGAGTTTCGGCATCGTCGTGAAAAGAAAAACCGATGTGGCGAATTTTGCCCTCGCGTTTTTTCTCCAAAACAAACTCAAAGCCCTTATCTCTCTTAATATTTTCGTATGTAACCTTGCCGATTGAATGAAGGAAATAATAATCGAAATAGTCGACCTTGCAGTTTTCAAGCTGCTCTGCAAAAATTTTGGGGTATTCCTCGGCGCTCTTAATTTTGAAAACGGGCATTTTGGAGGTTAGCACAAAGCTATCCCTCGGATAACGGGAGGCGACAAGCTCGCCAAATGCTTTTTCGCTGTTTCCGCCGTGGTAAACGTAGGCGGTGTCGAAATAGACAAAGCCCTCTTTCATATATGCGTCTATCATCTCACGGGATTTTTCCATATCTATCTGCGACCAGTTTTCGTTAGTAGTGGGAAGGCGCATAAGACCGAACCCTAATTTTTTCATAAGGAATACCTCCTTTTTTCGTTATAAATATTATATTATAATCGAGATTTTGTGTCAATATAAAACGGGAGGGCACTTAAGGCCCTCCCCTACTATTTAATTTCCTGCTCTAAATTATCGAAATCCTCTGTCGAAAAAAAATCACCTAATGTTATCTCAAGTCCATCACAGAATTTCTTTATTGTCAAAAGAGATATGTCTCTGCGTTTTTCGTCTAACATACTATAAGCAGTTGACGGAGTGACACCCGAAATATTTGCAAGCTCATTTATTTTTATATTTCTCTCATCGCAAAGCTCTTTAAATCTTTTTACAGCAACATCCTTGGCATTCATTTTATTCACCTCAAGGATATTGTATGTTTTTATTCGCGTTTGCGTATACGCACTTGCGTAATTTAAAAAATAATGTTATACTAAATAAAAAGGAGGAATAAAAAATGAATGAATATCAAAAACCATATTATATTGTGTTTAATGCGGTAACCGATGCTGTGCGCGAGCTTGAAAAATTGAACTTTGGCAAAGCCAGAGAGATTCTAATCAAAGCACAATATGATGCTGAAGAGGCATTTGTAAGTTTTGGTGAGGATGAATAACATATATAAAATAGCAAGGTTGCAAAATAAATTTGTATTTGCAGACGGACCGTGGATGGCACCGGTACCTACAAATATAAAATTTATGTTGTAAGTAAAAAACACCCTCGAATGAGGGTGTTTTAATTTTTATCTTTTATGTATGGTGCGGAAAGCAAAAATGCGGCGAAGGCGCCGGTTTGAATCCATATGAGCGTTACATCCACAAGTCCGTGAAGAACAACAGCGGCGGCAAGCGCCAGGATAAGAGGGGCGGTTTCCTTGCCCTTTATTTTTACTATATTTTTAACTAAATAAATCACAAGGGGGATACAACCGATAATGCCAAACGAAAGCAGCATATCAATTAAAATATTGTGGCAGTGGTTGTTAAATGGGCCGCCGAACAGGGTGCCAATTTGTCTATATGCCAAAAGTCCTCTACCAAAAACGGGCGTTTCTAAAAATGCGTTAAAGCCTGCCTGCCAGATGTCTGCACGCTTTAAGATATTCTCAAGAGCGCCCGAAATTCGCGGCATTATAAAGGTTAGGTGCGGCAGGAATATTATGCCGACTACCGCTACAATAGTCACAGTGGCAAAGGATTTATAGCACTTTTTAAATAAAAGAAGCACCCAAAGTCCAAAGGCTATCGAGAAAAATGCCGACTGACAATCTGCCATTAAAAGTCCGTAGAAATTTGCGAGGATTGTTAGGAATAAAAACAGGCGGTTTCCCTCTTTTGAGATAAAACGATAGGCGCAAAGAAGAATCATAAAGGTTATCATAGCGCCATAATAATTGGGATTAAAAAACACCGAGGGGGAGCGCATATCGTGCTCGGGAGCTTTTATAAAGGTTGAAACAAGGGCGGCGGCGATGCTCATAAATGCCGATACGTCCGCTATTTTATTAAAAAGGCTCTTGGTCATATAATTTCTAAGATAAATTGCGAAAAACAAAATTCCGCTAAGACCCCAAAAAGCGGCAAAGCCGAGATAATTTTTAAAAATAAGGGGAGATGCAAAATTAAAGAGCATAAAGACAAGCACAAATTTTAAGTCCTTATCCTTAAAAATTCTCTCGCGGGTTTCCTTTAAAATAAGCGCGCGAGCGACAATAAAAATTAAAACTATTGCCGAGAGCACATAAGGAAGAAAAAGGGAGGCTACTGCAAAAATGAGCAGGGTTTGTTCCTTGTTTTCGCCTTTGAGATATTTATTAAATAGGCTTTTAACTGTGCTCATTTTTCCGCCTCCTTTTAGTAATTTTTAGCCGCCTTAATATCCTTTTCTATCTGAATTTTAAGAGCCTCGGGGCTCTCAAACTGTTTTTCTTCTCTTAAAAAATCAAGAAGTCTGACTTCCACATTTTTTCCATATAGGTTTACATCTGCATCAATGATGTAGGTTTCACTTGTGGGCTTTCGCTCATCTAAAAACGTTGGGCAGACGCCGATATTGGTAACCGACGGCATTTCTTTTCCGTCGTAAACAGTTTTTGACGCATAAACGCCGAATTTGAGCAGCGCACCGCCATCCTCAAATGGCTGATTTATGGTCGGGTAAAGAACCTTTGAGCCGATATTTTTTCCGTGCGCCACCTCGGCTCTGATGCTGTATTCTCTGCCGAGAAGCTTATTTGCGGTTTTGATATCGCCCTCGGATAAAGCCTTTCGTATCCTTGTTGAGCTGACGTTTTGTCCATCTAAAACGACATCCTCAACGACATAGGTTTCTATGCCGCGAATTGCCGCAAGCTCTTTTAAAAGCGCGGCATCACCGACGGCGCCCTTTCCAAATCTGAAATCCCTGCCGCACACAAACGCACAGGCATTAAAATTATTTTTTAAAGTATTTACAAATTCCTCGGGGCAAAGGCTCGAAAAAGCTGAAAAATCGGGCATTATTACAAAATCAAATCCGAGCTCGGAAAGAAGCTCGCACTTACGCTGTGTGCTGTAAATCTTGCCGAGCTGAGATTTTTTGCCCTCTTTTTTGTTATCTGTAAAGGAAAAGGCAGCAGAAAGAACACCGAGCTTCTCTGCCTGCTCGGTGGCCTTTTTTAAAACTGCACGATGACCTAAATGCACTCCGTCAAAATAACCGAGCGCAATAACACTTTTGGCATCGCTTTTATTTTCAAGCGAAAATATCCTCATCTTATTCCCCACTGAAAAACATTTTTACTGATTTGAACTGTCTTTTATTATAGTCAACCTGACCTATGCCGATAAATTTCCTATCCGCACCATAAACGCAGTAGCGCTGAAATGCCGCAACCTCGTAAACCGTGTCGTAAATTACGCCCGTCACTCTCTTTGGGTCAAGTCCGACACCGTTTTTGTAAAGGTGGGTGTTTTTTTCACTGAGGAAAATAGGCGGAAGGTCTGAAAATAAATCTTCGATTGGGCGAACAAGCGAGTCTGCCCTGCCCTCGTCGGCTGCCTTTTGAACCTCGTCGAGTGTGACGCAGTTTTCAATTTTAAAGCCCATTGACTCTGTTCGCACAAGCGATGTCATAACAGCGCCGCAGAGAAGCTTTTCTCCAATGTCGGCGCAGATTGTGCGCACGTATGTTCCCTTGGAGCAGAAAACCGAGAACTTATATTCGTCCTCATTCTCGGTTTTTCCCTCGAAAATTATATCGTAAACGTTTATTTTTCTTGCGTCCCTCGGGATTTCTTTACCCTCTCTTGCAAGGTCATAAAGTCTTACTCCGTTTATGCGAATTGCCGAATACATCGGCGGAAGCTGCATACTCTCGCCCTTAAGCGAAAGCACCGCTTCTTTTATTTTTTCTATATCGCGCTCAGGGCTGTTTTCCTCTAAAACGTCGCCCCAGATATCCTGAGTGTCGGTTTTAAGTCCGAGCTTAAAGGTGGCGGTATATTTCTTTTCCTGACGGGAAACTAAGTCAATAGCCTTGGTTGCTCTGCCGATAAAAACGGGAAGTACGCCCGTTACGTTGGGATCAAGAGTGCCGCCATGACCGAGTTTTCGCTCCTTTAAGATGCCGCGCAGTTTTGCGATGACATCAAAAGAGGTAAATCCCATAGGTTTGTTTATTAAAAGGACTCCGTCTTTCATATATATCGTCCTATCACTTCTAAGATAAGGGATTTGGCTTTATCAGCGTCGCCATAAATGGTGCAGCCTGCCGCACCGGCATGTCCGCCGCCGCCAAATTCACTACAAATTGCGCTTGCATCGGGGAATTTGCCTGTGCGAAGCGAGATTTTAAACTCGCCCTCGCTTCTTTCCTTGATAACAACACCGACATCCACGCCTTGAATCTGCCTTGTCATAGAGGGCAGAGCATCAAGGTCACATTCCTCGGCGCCCGTTTTCAAAAGTAGGCTATAGGGCACCACAATAACAGCGCATTTGCCACCGAAATAAAACTCAAGACTCGACAGCGAAGCTCTCTCAATCTCAAGCTGAGCGCGGCTTTTGCATTCAAACATAAGCTGGTTTACTCTGTAAACATCGATTTTTCTCTCGATAGCAAGCGCCGCAATTTCATGCGCCTTAATGGTTGTGTTTGAATACTTGAAGCAGCCACAATCGGTGCTGACACCGGTGTAAACACACAAAAGTGCCTTATCTGAGATTTTGCCATCCATTTCTAAAATTATGTCATAAACGATTTCGCAAGCGGCAGCAACACTTGACATAAGCAGGGTGTTTTTTGCGTATAGCGTGTTGGACTTGTGGTGGTCGATGCAAAGGTCGACCCTATCGGCATAATGCTCGAGACCCTTGCCAAAAAGCGAGGTTGAAGCGATGTCAACCGCCACAACGCACTTTTCCTCAAAATCCGAAGCGTTGTAGCCGTCATACATAAACGCATACTTCTTAGGGATAGACTTTTCGTTTACCACTTTGACTCTTTTTCCCTGCGCTGTTAATGTAAAATAAAGCGCAAAAGCAGACCCGAGGGTGTCACCATCGGGGTTCTGATGAGTCAGGATAACGATATCGTCCATTCCGCTGAGCATTTTTGCCGCAGTTTTTATGTCAATTGACATGATTTCCTCCGTATCTTAATCGTTTTCACGATTAAGCTTATGAATGATACTGTTGATATGAGCGCTCTGCTCAATGGAATCGTCGGCAATAAAGATAACCTCGG
>JAZRHT010000060.1:0-4436 GCA_045644905.1 Oscillospiraceae bacterium | reverse complement strand
AGCTTCTTTTCAATCTCAAAGCATCTCGGAGCGGCAATATCCTCAAGGTTTATTCCGCCAAACGAGCCCGAAATGAGATAAATTGTGTTGACGATTTCGTCAACATCCTTGGATTTAATGCAGAGAGGGAAAGCGTCAACGCCGCCAAACTCTTTAAAGAGCACGCATTTTCCCTCCATAACCGGCATTCCAGCCTCAGGACCGATGTCGCCAAGACCTAAAACGGCAGTTCCGTCGGTCACGACAAGGCATAGGTTGCTTCTTCGAGTAAGCTCATAGGATTTGTTTACATCCTTCTGAATCTCGAGGCATGGAGTTGCAACTCCGGGTGTGTAGGCAAGCGAAAGATCGTGTTTGCTTTTTGCGGCAACTCTCGAAACGACCTCGATTTTGCCCTTCTTTTCATAGTGCAGAGCTAAGCTTTCCTCTGCAATTGACATTTTTTCTGGCATACAAATGTCTCCTTTCATATAAATAGCATACAATGTTAATTTTACAACAATCATTTTATTAAGTAAAGCGAAAATAATATTTTTTATATTATTTCCGTAAGGCTTGCAAATTTACAAAAGATATGATATTATATTATGGATATTTAAAAAGCGATGCTCGGGAAGAGTAGCTGGCCTGATTTTATGAAAGAGAGCCGTCCGTTTGGTGAGAGAGACGGCGATAAAAGAGCCTTGCAAAGTGCCCCCGAGAGCTTTGCGCGTGAAGTCTTTTTGATGCGTAGCGCGCGGCGGTGAGCCTTCCGTTATCGAGGCGGCGGATAGAAATTTTGTCCGCACACTAAGTTACAAATCCGAGTGGAACCGCGGCTATGCCGCCCCGGAAGCGCATTATCTGCGTTTTCGGGATTTTTTTATTTTGAGGTGATTTTTTTGTTCAAAAGGCTTAGATATGATATAAAAGCCATTCGTGAGCGAGACCCCGCCGCACGAAACGGCCTTGAAGTTTTGCTGTTGTATTCGGGACTGCACGCTGTTATCCATCATAGATGGGCAAACTTTTTCTATCGCCACAAATGTTTTTTTATGGCGAGAATGATTTCTCAGATGTCCCGTCATTCAACGGGAATTGAAATTCACCCCGGCGCAACAATAGGAAAAGGCCTTTTTATCGACCACGGAATGGGAGTTATCATTGGCGAAACTACTGTTATCGGCGATGACTGTACCATCTATCAGGGCGTAACCCTAGGCGGTACGGGTAAAGATAAAGGCAAGCGTCACCCGACCTTGGGTAACAACGTTATGGTCGGCTCGGGCGCCAAGGTTTTAGGCCCCTTTACTGTCGGTGACGGTGCTAAGATTGCCGCAGGTGCTGTGGTACTGAGCGAGGTTGCCCCGGGAGCTACGGCGGTAGGCGTTCCTGCTAAGGCAGTCGTGCGAAAGGATAAGCGAGAAGAAAAGCAGGATCTTGACCAGGTTCATATTCCTGACCCCGTTTCGCAGGAATTTAGTAAACTTAAAGCCGAAATTGAGGCTCTTAAAAAAGAACTAAACGAGATTAAACAAAAGGAGAATATACAATGAAAATCTTAAACACATTAACCGGCACAAAGGACGAGTTTACCCCACTTCACGAGGGCGTTGTTAATATGTACGTTTGCGGTCCTACCGTTTACAACTACATTCACATTGGAAATACCAGACCTCTCTGCGTTTTCGACACGCTTCGCCGCTATTTTGAGTATATTGGATATAAGGTAAACTTTGTTCAGAACTTTACCGATATTGACGATAAGCTCATCAACCGCGCTAAAGAGGAAGAAACCACAGTTGCCGCACTCGCTGAAAAGTACATCGCTGAGTACAAAAAGGATGCAGAGGGTCTAAACGTTCGCCCTGCAACTGTTCACCCTCGTGCAACTGAAAATATCGACAATATCATTGAGCTTATTTCTAAGCTCACCGAAAAGGGCTTTGCTTATGAATCAAACGGCGACGTTTACTTCAGAACAAAGGAATATAAAGAGTACGGAAAGCTTTCGCATCAGCCCTTAGAGGAGCTTGAGGCAGGCGCAAGAATTAACATCAGCGAGCAGAAGGAAGATCCTATGGACTTTGCTCTCTGGAAGGCCGCTAAAGAGGGCGAGCCCTTCTGGCAGTCGCCTTGGGGCAAGGGAAGACCCGGCTGGCACATTGAGTGCTCGGCTATGGCAAAGAGCATTTTAGGCGAAACCATTGACCTTCACTGCGGCGGTCAGGACCTTATCTTCCCCCACCACGAGAATGAAATTGCACAGAGCGAATGCGCAAACGGAACCTGCTTCGCGCGTTACTGGATGCACAACGGATATATCAACATCGACAACCGCAAGATGTCAAAATCCCTCGGCAACTTCTTTACCGCTCGTGAAATCGGCGAAAAGTATGGCTATGAGGTTATCCGCTATATTATGGTCGCTTCGCATTACAGAAGCCCCATCAACTATTCAACCGAGATTATCGAGCAGGCAAAGGCGTCGCTTGACCGTCTTTACAACTGCCGTGAAAACCTCGCATTTGCAAAAGAGAATGCAAAGGATATCCCTGCTGATGCAGCGCTTATCGAAAAGCTCGAAGGCTTTGAAAAGCAGTTTAGAGAAGCTATGGACGACGACTTTAACACTGCAGACGGTCTTTCCGCAATCTTTGAGCTTGTCCGTGAAATCAATGCAAATGTCGTTGGCGCAGAGGCAAGCGCTCAGTATGTAGACGCGGCAAGCGAGATTTTCGAAAGCCTTATTTCCGTTCTCGGTCTTCTCTATGAGAGAAAGGCTGATAAGAACCTTGACGCTGAGATTGAAGCACTCATAGAGGAGCGTCAGGCAGCAAGAAAGAACCGTGACTTTGCAAGAGCAGATGCTATTCGTGACGAGCTTAAGGCTCAGGGAATTATCTTAGAGGATACACCTCAAGGCGTAAAGTGGCACAGAGCATAAATTTACAAACCCTTAACACATAGAGGGAAAATTTAGTGTAGAATATACCTAATACAAAACGGAAGGATGTTATTTTAATGGGAAAAGCCTCCCGCGCAAGAAGCGCAAGACAGGCAGTAGCCGCAATTAAAAAGGAGCAGGAGCTTGCCGCTCTTGCCGCTAAAAAGAAAAAGACTATTACCAACACAATTATCGCCGCAGTTTCGGTTTTAATGTGTGCGATTTTCGTATTTGGAGTTGTGTTTTTCGCAAGCGCAAATAAAAATGGAACCTTTTTAAGACAAAGGGTTGCTATGAAATCTGATAATCTCGAAATAAGCGGTGCAACCTTTGCATATTTCTTAAACTATCAGTACGGTGAATTTATAAGTCAGAATCAAAATAATCTTCAGTATATGGGACTTGATTACACCTCTGATTTAAGACAGCAGGAGTATTCCGACGGTAAGAGTTGGTTTGACTACATCGCAGAGATGGCAGAAACCAATCTAACCGAAATCCTTATGCTTGCCGAAAAGGCCAAGGCAGAAGGTATGGTCTTGAGTGAAACCGAAAAGAAGCAGATTGACGATTTCTTCACCCAACTCGAAAAGGACGCTAAAACCGAAAACCTTACCGTTGAGGAGTACACCCATCTTTCCTACGGTGAGGGCGTAAATGAGAGCGATATCAGAAAGGGTCTTGAAATTTCCACCCTTGCAACCAAGTATTACAATGAGAAAATCAATTCTCTTACCTATAGCGACAAACAGCTTCAGGAATACTTTGAGGAGAATAGTGTTGACTTTAATAAGGTGGATTACAGATACTACAACTTCATCCCCAACGTAACCGAGGATATGGGCGAGAAAGAGGCTCAGGCCGAGTATAAAAAGGTTGAGGATAGAGCAAAACGCCTTGCAAAAGCAAAAACCCCCAAGGAATTTGACGATATCTTAAGTGCAATCCTTAAGGAAGACGGAACCACCGAAACAAATATCAAAACCTATCTTTCTAATGCTGTTCTTACCGGCAACACCTATGACGCTGAGTTTGATATTTCCAAGTGGGCCTTTGATGCCGAAAGAAAGGTTAACGACACTAAGATCTACGTAAACGGCACCAAACAGGGCGTTTATATGGTCACCAAGCTTCCATACCGTAACGAGAGTGAAACCAAGAGCGTAAGACACATTCTTGTTTCCCTCGAATCCTACAATACCGATGCAGAGGCAAAGAAAAAGGCCGAGGAGATACTCGCTGAGTATAATAAGGGTAACAAGACCGCAGAGAGCTTTGGTAAGCTTGCTGAGAAATACACCGAGGATCCCGGCTCCAAAACAACCGGTGGTCTTTACGAAAACTTCTCTAAGGGCGAAATGGTTGCTCCCTTTGAGGAATGGTCCTTCGACAAGACAAGAAAGAAGGGCGATACCGGCATTGTAAAAACCGATTACGGCTATCACGTTATGTATTTTGAGAGCACCGGCAAGGCCGCCTGGATGGGCGAGGTTACTGCCGCTCTTAAGGA
>JAZRHT010000059.1:0-1787 GCA_045644905.1 Oscillospiraceae bacterium | reverse complement strand
AAAACTCACATTTAAAACCGACAAATGTAAGGGTTGCGGACTTTGTATCGGCGCTTGCCCCAAGAATCTTTTAAAGCTTGCAAGCGACAAGATTAACAAAAAAGGTCACCATCCCGCAGAGCTTACAGACGAGGCCGCTTGTATCGGATGTGCATCCTGTGCAATTATGTGCCCCGACTGCATCATTGAAGTAGAAAGGTAGTGAATAAAATGGCAGATAAAGTTTTAATGAAGGGTAACGAAGCTATCGCTGAAGCCGCAATTTTAGCAGGCTGCCGCCACTACTTCGGATATCCCATAACTCCGCAGACAGAAATCGCCGCATATATGGCAAAGAAAATGCCCAAAATCGGTGGATGCTTCCTGCAGGCAGAGAGCGAAATCGCCGCTATCAATATGGTTTATGGCGTTTCCTCAACAGGTAAAAGGGTTATGACCTCGTCGTCTTCCCCCGGAATCTCCTTAAAAGGTGAGGGTCTTTCCTATTTAGCAGGTGCAGATCTTCCCGCCCTTATCGTAAACGTTCAGAGAGGCGGCCCCGGTCTCGCCGGTATTCAGCCTTCTCAGTCGGACTATTTCCAGGCAACTCGTGCCGCAGGTCACGGCGACTTTCACATGATCGTCCTTGCTCCCTCGAGCGTTCAGGAAATGGCAGAGCTTACAGTTAAAGGTTTCGAACTCGCAGATACATACAGAATGACCTCTATGATTCTTGCAGACGGAACTATGGGTCAGATGATGGAGCCCGTTTCTCTCGATTTCGAGGTTAAGCCCTCCCCCGAGAAGCCCTGGGCTACCACAGGCACAAAGATGGAAAGAGAGCACAACATCACAAACTCCCTTTTCCTCGTTCCCGATGATCTTGAAAAGACAAACTTTGAGCGCTTTGAGCGTTATAAGAAAATCGAAGAAACCGAAGTTATGTACGAGGAGTATATGATGGAGGATGCAGAAATCTGCATCGCCGCTTTCGGTATCGCTGCTCGTGTTTCTAAAAATGCCGTTAACGAGGCAAGAAAGATGGGAATCAAGGTTGGTATGATTCGTCCTATCACCCTCTGGCCTTTCCCCAAGGCTCCTTTCAAGAAGGCTGCTGAAAAGGTTAAGGAAATCATTTCTGTTGAGCTTTCTATGGGTCAGATGATCGAGGATGTTAAGCTCGCTTCTGAGTGCAAAGTTCCTGTCAGCTTAGTAAACCGCGTAGGCGGAATGATTCCTTCTCCCGAGCAGGTTTTAGAAGCAATTATCGAGGCTAATAAAAACGGAGGTGCAAAATAATGGCAGTAGTATTTAAGAAACCCCACGCACTTACAGATGCTCCCATGCATTACTGCCCCGGTTGTACACACGGTATTGTTCACCGCCTTGTTGCCGAGGTTATTGATGAGCTCGGTATCGAGGGCAGAACTATCGGTATTGCCCCCGTTGGATGCTCTGTTATGGCTTATAACTATTTTAATTGCGATATGATTGAGGCGGCTCACGGCCGTGCTCCCGCAGTTGCAACAGGTGTTAAGCGTGCCGACCCTGAAAACCACATCGTTTTCACCTATCAGGGCGACGGAGACTTAGCTTCTATCGGTATGGCTGAAACTGTTCACGCTGCCGCAAGAAACGAGAATATCACCATTATCTTTATCAACAATGCAATCTATGGTATGACCGGCGGCCAGATGGCTCCTACATCGCTTCCCGGTCAGGTTACTCAGACCTCGCCCTATGGTCGTGATACAGACCATTGCGGCTTCCCCGTTAAGGTTTGCGAGATGCTTTCTCAGCTTGACGGA
>JAZRHT010000058.1:0-4139 GCA_045644905.1 Oscillospiraceae bacterium | reverse complement strand
CGAAGTATGTTTCGAGCGTTATAATAGCAACCGACTCGGACGAGGCAGGTCAGAAGGCGGCAAAAAGAGCCTTCGGACTTATTGATGCCGCAGGCCTTAGCACAAAGATACTCAAAATTCAAGGCGCTAAGGACCCCGATGAATACATTAAAAAATACGGTAATGTTAGATTCGCAGGGCTGCTTACTCAGAGTGTAAGCGCCGCTCAGAATGAATTTGACGCAATTTTAAGTAAACACGACACTTCCACCGACGAGGGCAAGGTTGCAGCACTAAAAGAGGCTTGCGCAGTGCTCTCCGGGATATCAAATCCCGTCGAGCGAGACGTTTACATCTCGCGCATTTCAAGTAAGCTTTCGGTTTCTAAGGAAGCCGTTTTACAAAGCGTAAATTCCCTTATCCGCAAAAATCAAAACGCTCAGAAGAAAAAAGAGCGACAGACCTTATCGGTCAATGGCGGACAGAGGGATACAGTAAATCCCGAAAAGAGAAAGCTTCTTTCGGCCGCAGTTTGCGAAGAGTGGCTACTCGGCTCGCTATTCGGTCACCCCGATTTTTTAAACATCCTTAAAAAAGAAGGAATCAGCGGGGATGATTTTATAACCGAATGGGGCAAGAAAACCTACTCTGCCATTTTACAGGCGGCAGAGATGAGTCAAACTCTTGATCTTATGGCTATGGGAAGCCTGGTGACGTCGCAGGAGATGTCACGGCTTGCCGAGGTAAGCCTTAAGGGCGGCGCTAATATCAGAACGCAGGAGCAGTTTTACGAGCTTATTGAAAGCCTGCGAAATGAGAAAAACAAGCTAAGCCTATCGGGTGAAAACGTAAAGCAAATGGATGATGAGGCGCTCTCCGCTCTCATCGAAAAACTCTCAAAAGATAAAAAATAGAGGAGACTTAGAAAGAATGGCTGCACAGGACAAAAACAAACTTGTAAATGACCTTATTGAAATCGGAAAACAGCGTGGCGAGCTCACCACCAAGCAGATTAACGATCTTTTAGAGGAATTTGATTTTGATATTGAGCAGGTTGACAAGCTCTATGAGAAAATTGAAGGCTCCAATATTAAGATTGTCGAGGATATGGAGCTCGATATCGACACGGATTTAGAATCCCTTCCCATCGAGGAGCTAACCGAGGGCGAGGAAGGCGTCGACGGTGTTAACGTTGACGATCCCGTTAAGGTTTACCTTAAAGAAATCGGCCGCGTGCCCCTTCTTTCTGCTGAGGAGGAATTAACCCTTTCTGAGCAGATGGCAGAGGGCGACAGCGCCGCCGCTAAGAGACTTAGCGAGGCAAACCTTCGCCTTGTTGTAAGTATCGCAAAGAGATACGTCGGCAGAGGAATGCAGTTTCTCGATCTTATTCAGGAAGGCAACCTCGGTCTTATCAAAGCAGTTGAAAAATTTGACTATACTAAGGGCTTTAAGTTCTCAACCTATGCAACATGGTGGATTCGTCAGTCCATAACCCGTGCGATTGCTGATCAGGCAAGAACCATCCGTATCCCCGTTCATATGGTTGAAACCATCAACAAGGTTAAAAAGGTTTCCAGCCAGCTTCTTCATAAAAATGGTCACGAGCCCACCGCTGAGGAAATTGCAAAAGAGATCGATATGTCGGTTGAAAAGGTTAGCGAGATTATGAGAGTTTCGCAAGAGCCCGTTTCTCTCGAAACCCCCATCGGTGAAGAGGAAGATAGCCATCTTGGTGACTTTATCCCCGATGACGATGCTCCTGCACCTGCAGAGGCCGCTTCCTACACCCTCTTAAAGGAGCAGATTTCCAAGGTGCTCTCCACTCTCACTCCGAGAGAAGAAAAGGTACTTAGACTTCGCTTTGGACTCGAAGACGGCAGACAGAGAACTCTCGAAGAGGTCGGCAAGGAATTTAACGTTACCCGTGAGAGAATTCGTCAGATTGAGGCAAAGGCACTTAGAAAGCTCCGCCACCCCGGCAGAAGCAAGAAGCTCCGCGACTTCCTTGATTAAAAAACTAACTCCTGCACAAAAGTGCAGGAGTTTTTTTATGATAAAAAAGCCTTCCCCTTGAGGGGAAGGGGGACCGCGTAAGCGGTGGATGAGGTGGAACATAACTCCACGTTTTGTCTGCTACACCTCATCAGCCTCGCTCCGCTCAGCAGCTTCCCCCAAGGGGAAGCCTTTATCTAATCCTCCTTGACAATTTTCGCGTGTTGGAATAGAATTAAGGCATAACCTTTAAGGAGTTTTTGTATGAAAAAGATTTTATCCATAATTTTAGCGATATTTATGATTTTAGGTGTTACCTCTTGCGGCAGGGAGCAGAATGTTGACACCTCGTCTATCGCCCAAAACACATATAACGGCTGGTACACCGAGGGCGATATTTCAATAACCAAGGATGAGATTGCGGCAATCGTAAACGGACAGTTTACTCAGCCTAAAAACGTTATTGTTATTATTGGTGACGGTATGGGTCCCAATGACCTCACCCTTACCGAAAAGTATCTCGATAGCACCTTTGATTTCGGTCTTGCGGTAAATCAAATTAAAAATCACGGACTTGTGACAACCCATTCGGCAAGCGATGACATAACCGATTCTGCCGCATCGGGCACAGCTCTTTCAACCGGTGTTAAAACCAATAACCACTATATCGGCAAGGATCCTAATGGAAATGATCTTAAAAACCTATCCGAGTATGCTCGAGAGGCTGGAAAAAAAGTAGGCATTGTAACCGATGACGAGCTTTCGGGCGCAACCCCGTCTTCATTTGTTGTGCATAATATTGATAGATACAATTCAAAAGAGCTTACAAATTCAATGATTAAATTTAAAGCCGACGTGTTTATGTGTCAGGATCACACAAGTGTTTCGGCGCTTCTTGATTCGGATGCTCGCAAGATTTTTGAAAACGAATACCTTGTCGCAAAGAAATTTGACCGCTTTAAAGAAACTCTCGATACCGACCCCGAAAGCAAAAAGCCCTTTATAGGATTTTTGAGCGGATATAGCACAATGGCATCAAATGAGCTTTCGCAGTGCGCCGAGGTTGCGCTAAAGCGCCTTAAAAACGATAAGGGATTTTTCCTTATGATTGAAAGCTGCGGCACGGATAAATATGGTTCGCGCAATAATATGAGCGGCAAGCTTAATAGCGTTGTAACCCTCGACCGCACCGTTGCCACCGTGCTTAAATTTATGAAGGACAACCCCGACACCCTGCTTATCGTCACCTCCGACCACGAAACAGGCGGCGTCAAGCTCCCCGAAAAAGAGGGTCAGTCAATGAATGAGCTGCTCACCACAAAAGAGCACACCGCAACTCCCGTGCGTGTTTTTGCAGTAGGTAAGGGAAGCGAATATTTCAGCGGCAAAACCGTCGACAACACCGACATCGCAAAATTCCTGATTAAAACCATCAAAGGCGAATAAAACAAAAACAGCGAGGTGATTTCACCTCGCTGTTTTTAGTTCTCTAATTTGTATGTTTTTATAGTTTCTTCCGATTTAGTTAAGCGTGACATAATATAGCATGCAAATTTATCGTCATTACTCTGCTCATCAAAGCATATCCACTGACCATTTTCGTCTAAGTAATACGAGGAAACTCGAACATTTTCCTTACTGACTTCGGCAACAGTTTTTATTGTGCGATTAACTCTGTTTGCAATGTACTCAATAATATTGTTTTCAAATTCGCTCAGGTTCTGAAAATCCCATTCTTGCCACGAAACATCATCATCAACCGAAGCATATAAATAATTTTTGCCTTTGCTTTTCTGTGTGCAGATTTCAAGCATCAATTCCATATTATCTTTTGATCCGGCAAAAGCCACAGTAAAATCATCATAATCTATAAAATTATCAATGCCACATCTCTGGCTGATTGCATGCTTTATTCTCTTAATACAATCTTTTTCTCGTTGTATATCTTCCTCATAAGCTTTTGTTGCATGAAAAAATCTGAATAATGCCATAAAGTCACCGCCTTTATTTCATTGTATCATATCTATGCCTAAAAGTAAATCCACATAAAACAGCGAGGTAATTTCACCTCGCTGTTTTTTTAAAACCTTTCAATATTAGCTTTGACGTAATCCGTAAGATAGGTCTGCAAAGCAGGCAATTCTATATATTTATCATCAAAAGAA
>JAZRHT010000057.1:0-21317 GCA_045644905.1 Oscillospiraceae bacterium | reverse complement strand
CTTCTCGCTTTCCAAAACGCTCTTAAAGGGTACTCCCTCATCCTTTACCTTAGAGCTTCCGCCATATAGAAAACCGCAGATAGCTAAAACGCTGGTTCGCTCAATTTTCGATAGAACTCTTTTTGTCTTAGGGCGTGCCGCCGCCGTTGCCGCCCCTGCGGGACTTATAATCTGGCTTATGGCAAACATAAAGTTGGGCGATGTGAGCCTTCTTTATGCCGCCTCAGAGTTTTTAGACCCATTTGCAAGCCTTATGGGACTCGACGGTACAATTCTTTTAGCCTTTATATTGGGCTTTCCCGCTAACGAAATAGTTGTGCCCATAATCATAATGGGATATATGTCGGGCGGCAGCCTTGTAGACCTGGCATCGCTACAAGAGATGAAAACGCTGTTTGTAGACAACGGCTGGACTATTCTCACCGCGATAAACGTAATGCTTTTTTCTCTCTTTCATTTTCCTTGCTCAACAACACTGCTAACCATTAAAAAGGAAACGGGCAGCCTTAAATGGACGCTTGTCGCTGCAGTTTTGCCGACCCTTATTGGAATACTTCTTTGTATGTTTACAACACTTTTATATAATATTTTCACATAAAAAACTCCGCAGAGAAATCTGCGGAGTTTTACTTTTTTACTGCATCTTAATTAAAAGTATGCTATAATAAATTGCATATTAATTTATTATCAAACAAGCAGGGGGAGGAAAAAGACTTGAACAAGTTTTTTAAACCTTTTAAGAGCGTGTGCCTGACAGCCGTGATACTTGCCGCGGCTTTTTTCGCGAGCCTTTTGTTTCAGAATGTATTTGATGTTACTGAACATATAACAACAATATTTGTATTTGCGGTATTCCTTATTTCATTGATTACAGACGGATATTTATATGGAATTTTCGCGGCAATTATATCGGTTTTAATGGTAAACTATGCCTTTACCTTTCCGTTTTTTAAGTTTAATTTCACCATTACGGTAAATCTGCTTTCCGCAATCGTAATGGTAATTATAGCTGTTTTAACCAGCGCACTTACCACAAAGATAAAATTTCACGAGGCGCAGAAGGTTGAGGCGGAGAGGGAAAGAATGAGAGCCAACCTTTTGCGTGCAGTTTCACACGACTTAAGGACACCGCTTACAACCATCTACGGCTCAAGCACAACCCTGCTTGAAAACGCTGACACACTCACGACCGAACAAAAAACAAAAATGATAGGCGGAATTAAAGAAGAATCTCAGTGGCTTATCAGAATGGTCGAAAATTTACTTTCAATAACTAAAATAAGCGGCGATCAGGTTAAAATATATAAGACACCAACGGTTATGGAAGAGCTTGTTGACTCAGTGATTTTAAAGTTTAAAAAAAGATATCCCGAGCAGCAGGTATACATCAATATTCCCGATGATATAATTCTCGTGCCGATGGATGCCATTTTAATAGAGCAGGTCATAATCAACCTTCTCGAGAATGCTGTTCAGCATTCTGTTGGAATGACAGAGCTAACCCTTTCCGTTTACACACTCGGCAAACGGGCAATCTTTGAGGTTCGTGATAATGGCTGCGGCATCGAAAAAGAAAAGCTCAGCCGTATATTTACGGGTTATTTTGACGAAAATAAGATTCTGGCTGATGGCAAAAAGCATAACGCAGGAATAGGTCTTTCGGTTTGTGCCTCTATTGTCAAGGCACACGGTGGAGATATCAGCGCAGAAAATTTAAGTGGTGGCGGAGCGGTTTTCAGATTCGATCTTTCAATGGAGGAAGCGGAAAATGACAAATAATAAATATAAGATACTGCTCGTTGAGGATGAAATAAATATCCAAAATCTTGTAAAAACCATTTTGGAATCGGCAGACTACAAGGTTATTACTGCACAAACCTGCTCAATGGCGCAAACTCTTTATGCTTCACACCTTCCGGATCTTGTTATTCTTGATTTAGGTCTTCCTGATAGGGACGGAATGACTCTTCTTAGCAGTATAAGACAAGATTCCTTGACGCCAATTATAGTTTTGTCGGCGCGAGATGACGAAAAAGACAAGGTACAAGCGCTTGATAATGGTGCTAATGATTATGTAACAAAGCCATTCGGCTCGGCAGAGCTTGTAGCTCGGGTAAGGAGTGCTTTGAGAAACAGTAGGCGCGGCAGTGAAGCCGGTAAGCTTCCGGGAGGTAAATTTACCCTAAGAGAACTCACCATTGATTATGACGCAAGACAGGTTTTCTTAGGCGCTACTGAAATAAAGTTCACTCAGACAGAATATAACATTATAGCCTTCTTGTCGGAGCACTCGGGTAAAATGATGACCTATCTTTCAATAATTAAGGCTATCTGGGGTTATCCCGACGAGGGAAGCGTTAAAAAATTGCAGGTCAATATGGCCAATATCCGAAAGAAGCTCGGCTCTAAGCCGGGAGAAAACAATTACATAATAAATGAACTTGGCGTTGGTTACCGTATGAATGGATAACCAGAAATTTCTTTAAAATTTCAAACACATATCGTTCTTTGCCCAATCTTTGCTATATGCGTGTTATTATTTATTAGGATGTAAATCTTATGGATTAAAAGGAGAATAATATGTTAACCTCAGCAGAAATTTCACAGCTTGTGCAGAGCCTTATATGGCTGCTGGCAGGCGTCGGCGTTTTTATTGTCGGTATGAATTTTTTAAGCGATGCGCTTGAAAAAAGCGCGGGCGACGGCATGAAAAAAATGCTCGGTAAAATCAGTAACAATAGATTTTCGGGCGTTTCGATAGGTGCAGGTGTTACCGCAATAATTCAAAGCTCATCAGCAACCTCGGTTATGGTTATCGGTCTTGTAAATGCAGGAGTTATGACTCTTATGCAGGCGACTCCGATCATTATGGGCGCAAATATCGGCACAACCATCACTGGTGTTTTGGTTGCTCTTAAAAATGATTACTTTAATATGCTTATGTACCTTCTCGCTTTTGCAGGAGTTATGATGGGATTCTTCAAAAAAGAAAAGATAAAGATTGCAGGAAGCCTTTGTTGTGGTCTTGGTCTTATCTTTGTTGGACTTAATGTTATGAGCAGTGAGCAGGCTTTTGGAAACCCGCTTGTAGAAAATATGTTTACGGATATTTTCCGCGTGATCGATCATCCGCTTCTGCTTATTCTTGTTGGTGTTGTTTTCACCGCGCTTATTCAAAGCTCATCGGCTTCCACAGGCGTTGTTATAACAATGGTCGGAACGGGTGTTCTGCCTTTGGATTTAGCGTTGTTTATAATTCTCGGCGCAAATATAGGAACCTGCGTAACAGCCCTTTTGGCATCTGTCGGAGCAAATGCAAATTCCAAACGAGTGGCGCTGATACATTTTACATTCAATGCTATCGGAACAGTTTTGTTTACAATCCTTATTTGGGTATTCAAGGAGCCAATTGTGTCGCTTCTCGTTTCTTGTTTCCCGGGTAGTGACGCTATGTCACTTCAGATGCGAGTTTCGGTTTTTCATGTTATTTTTAACGTTACAACAACCGTTTTGCTGCTCCCGTTTGTAAAGCAGCTTGTAAAATACTCCTGCATGATTATTAAGGATAAAAAAGAAATACCCTCTGCACATACCCTTAAATATGTCGATGACAGACTTATAAGTCTTCCTCCGATTGCACTTTTGCAGGTTAAAAAGGAAATCGACTATATGCTCGAGTTGGTTGAAGAAAATATAAACCTTTCGTTTGTTGCTATGGAAAGCGGCAATACTGCCCATGGCGAGAAAATCGCCTATAACGAGTCTATTATTGACTTTACCAACAGCGCCTTGACGCAATTCCTCATAAGATTATCGCCAAATGTGGAGCAGAGTGATGAGCGGATTATCGGAACATATTTCCATGTTCTTAACGATTTGGAGCGTATAGGCGACCACGCCGAAAACTTCCATGAGATAGGCGAAGAGATGCAAAAGAAGGGTATCGCCTTCTCAGAGCGTGCAAAGAATGATATCAGCGGAATGCTGAAAAAGGTTATGCAGATGCTTGCCATTTCAAAGGACGTATTTGAAAACCTTAATAAAAATAGACTTTCTGAACTGGCGGAATATGAAAATGAGGTTGATGCTCTTAAAAAAGAATTGACTGCCGCACATTATAGCCGTCTTGCAGAAGGAAACTGCGATATGAGCGTCAGCCCATATTACTCCTCTACCGTGCTCGGATTAGAGCGTGTTGCGGATCATCTTGTAAATATAGGCTTTAGTATTGTAAACCCCACAGGATCTCAAAAAGAAATATAAAAAAATCGGTGCTCTTATTAGAGCACCGATTTTTTATTTAAATTCCGTAAACAAGCCAGATATAAATGTAAGCAGGAACTATTGCGGCGATGGTAAAGGGAATGCCGATTTTAAAGAAGTCCTTGTTTTTAACTTCATAGCCTTCTTTTCTTAGTATTCCAATACCTGTAATGTTTGCGCTTGCGCCAATGGGGGTGCAGTTTCCGCCGAGAGTTGCTCCTGAGAGGAGTCCGAAGTATAGAATGGTGGGATCAATCGAAAGAGTAGAAGCAATTCCGGCAATAACGGGAATCATGGTCGCAACATAGGGAATGTTGTCGATAAATGCGGAAATAAAAACTGAAGCCCAGACGATAATAGTATATATAAGGAAAATATTTCCTCCGCCTGCGTCTGCGAGCAAATCTGCCGCTGCCGAGATAACTCCTTTTTCGGTTATTCCGCCTATCATAAGGAAAAGTCCCGCTAAAATTCCAATAGTGGTAAAGTCGATTTCTTTTAAAGGAGAGATAACAGATTGCCACTTCTTCGTCTTAATAAGGGTGTAAATAAGTCCTATAATAAGCAGAGCACAGCATATAAGTCCGTTTGTTGTTTCTGGCTTTTTAGGGATAAATGAGGCGAGAATTAAGAGCACAAGAGTGGCAATAAGAAGGTATGTAGGAATAAGGTCGGTTACCTTGGTGCGCTCGCCCGTGTGGTTTAGAGCGGCGGTTTCTTTTCTGAAAATAGCCAGGAGAATTAAAGCCGACAGCACAGCTCCAAGCTCAACTGCAAAGAATATACTCGGTTTTCCCTGATACCAGAAGAATTCAAGAAAACTCATATCAAGTGCCGAGCCAAGCATTATTGCAGTGGTATCTCCTATGAGTGTTGCCGCGCCTTGTAGGTTTGAAGAAACGGCAATGGCAATTATAAAGGGAACAGGATTGGTGTTCAGTTTTTTACAAATCGCAAGAGCTATGGGGGCGACCATTAAAACTGTAGCAACATTGTCAACAAAGGCTGAGATAATTCCTGCGAAGAGTGAAAGTGCAACTGCCGCCCATTTTACATTCGGAACCTTTTCCATAATTAAATCGGCAAGCAGAGCGGGCATTTTGCTTTCTGTAAACAAAGCCACAAGACCCATTGTTCCAATTATCATTAAAAGAACATTAAAGTCAATGTAGGATAAAAGCTTGTCAAAGGGGAGCATTCCGCTTATAACGAAAATGAGTCCCGAAGCCAGAGCTATGTATGGGCGGTACTTACCAAAGGTCAGCATTAAGACATAGGTAAGCGCGAATAGTATTATGGCATAAACCATTTTATCACCTCTTTAAAATGTTTCATATTATTATATCATTTATTCGGTTAAGATGCGGCTAAGAACATAAAAACCTCCCGAATATAAATTCGGGAGGTAATGGGATGTTTATTAAAGAGATTCAATATAGGAAACTGCAGCAAGTGCCGAAACGCTTCCGTCAGCGCAAGCTGTAGTAAGCTGCCTGATTCTTTTCTTTCTGCAGTCGCCTGCAACAAAGATGCCCTCTGTTTTGGTTGTGCAGTCCTCGAGAGAGTCTGCATAGCCGTAAGAATCGAGGTCAATTAATTCTTTAAAAGCCTCGTTCTGAGGAGCAAGACCGATAGCAACAAAAACGCCGTCAACCTTAAGATACTGGGTTTCGCCGGTTTTCTCGTCCTTTATGGTTATGCCCTCGAGCTCGCTCTCGCCCTCGAAGGAGGCAACGGTTTTGGAACAGAGAATTTTAACGTTGTCCTTTTTGTAAAGCTGCTCGCGGAGCTTAACTTCGCCCGTAAGCTCGTCTAAATTCTGAACAATGGTAACGCTCTTGCATAATTGAGAAAGCAAAACGGCTTCCTGCAGAGCGGAATTTCCGCCGCCGATAACAGCAACGTCCTTGTCTTTGAAAAATGCACCGTCACAAACAGCGCAAAAGGAAATTCCCTCGCCGATAAATTCTTCCTCTCTCGGCAGACCGAGTGTTCTATGCTTTGCGCCGGTTGCAATAATAACGGCCTTACCCTCGTAAGTGCCCGATTCGCCAATAACCTTTTTAAAGTCTCCGCAGTTTTCGATAGAAAGAACTGTGTCAACCTCAACCTCAGCGCCGTGCGAAAGAACCTGCTCGGTTAACTTGTCAGCAAGCTCGCTTCCGCTCATTTTTTCCTGAGTAGGAAAGTTTTCGACCTGGGGGGAATAGGTTATCTGACCTCCAAAGCTACCTTTTTCGATAACTAAAACTGATTTATTTGCTCTAAGTGCGTAGAGAGGCGCAGTTAAACCTGCGGCTCCTGCACCGATAATTACTATATCGTACATAATAAACTCCTAATTTAAGGACTCAATATATTTTTTAATATCAGAAACTCCAACAAGCTTTTCACCATTAGCGATGAGTGTGGGAGCCTGCTTGATGCCGAGATTCTTAGCCATTTCGGGTTCATCCTCTGCATAGAGCTTCTCGTAGCCTACGCCTGCCTTGTCAAGAAGCGCAGCTGCAATTTTGCAGTTAGGGCAGGTCTTGGTAGCAAAGAGAATGGGTGTCTCGGTAGCCTCGACAGCCTTTTCCTCTGCCTTAGCTTCTGCCTTGCTATCTTTAAGCTTAAGAACGGAATTTTCAATGTCATAAACAAGTCTGTCCTTGTATTCCTGGCTCTTTCCGTCGTTCCAGTTCTGAACGGGACGATAGTATCCTGTAATACGGGAATAAACCTCAGTTTTAGCGCCGCATTCGGGGCAGGTGAAGTGCTCGCCTGCAATATATCCGTGGTCACGGCAGACAGAATATGTGGGAGAAAGGGTATAGTAGGGAAGCTCGTAGTTCTCGGCAATCTTGCGAACAAGATTTGCAGCCGCTTTCCAAGAAGGCATTTTCTCTCCAAGGAATGCGTGGAAAACGGTTCCCGAGGTGTAGAGTGTCTGGAGCTTGTCCTGAATATCAAGAGCCTCGAAGATATCTGCAGTGTATCCAACGGGCAGATGTGAGGAGTTGGTGTAGTAGGGAGTTGCGTCCATATTAGCGGTCTTGATATCGGGATATCTCTTAACATCGTGCTTTGCAAGACGATAAGAGGTGGACTCAGCGGGAGTTGCCTCTAAGTTGTAAAGGTCGCCGTATTCTTCCTGATAGTCGGAGAGACGCTCTCTCATGTGGTTGAGAACCTCCTGACTCCACTTCTGAGTTTCCTCGTGGGTCATATCCTTTCCGATCCACTTAGCGTTAAGTCCTGCCTCGTTCATACCAACAAGACCAATGGTGGAGAAGTGGTTGTTAAAGGTTCCGAGATAACGCTTGGTGTAAGGGTAAAGCCCTTCGTCAAGAAGCTTGGTGATAACAGTTCTCTTAACCTTGAGCGAACGTGCGGAAATGTCCATCATCTTGTCAAGGCGCTTATAGAAGTCCTCGTTGTTCTCAGAAAGATATGCAAGTCTGGGCATATTGATGGTTACAACACCAACAGAGCCGGTGCTCTCTCCACTTCCGAAGAAGCCGCCCGATTTCTTTCTAAGCTCGCGAAGGTCAAGTCTTAAGCGGCAACACATCGAGCGAACATCGCTGGGCTGCATATCGCTGTTAATGTAGTTGGAAAAGTAGGGAGTTCCGTATTTGGAGGTCATCTCAAAAAGGAGTTTGTTATTCTCGGTTTCGGACCAGTCGAAATCTTTTGTGATTGAATAAGTGGGAATAGGATACTGGAAACCTCTTCCGTGTGCGTCGCCCTCAATCATAGTTTCGATAAAGGCACGGTTGACCATATCCATTTCCTTTTTGCAGTCCTTGTATTTGAAGTCCATTTCCTTGCCGCCAACGATAGCGTTAAGCTCTGCAAGGTCGGCGGGAACTGTCCAGTCAAGAGTGATGTTAGAGAAGGGAGCCTGAGTTCCCCAACGGCTCGGGGTGTTCACGCCGTAGATAAAGGACTCAATGCACTTCTTAACCTGATCGTAGCTTAAATTGTCGGCCTTGACAAAGGGAGCAAGATAGGTGTCAAAAGAGGAAAATGCCTGAGCGCCTGCCCATTCGTTCTGCATGATTCCGAGGAAGTTAACCATCTGGTTGCAGAGTGTCGCAAGGTGCTTGGCGGGAGCAGAGGTGATTTTTCCCGTAACGCCGCCGAGACCTTCCTGAATGAGCTGCTTTAAGGACCAACCTGCGCAGTATCCTGTAAGCATGGAAAGGTCGTGAATGTGAATATCGGCATTTCTATGAGCGTTTGCAATCTCGTCATCGTAAATTTCGGAGAGCCAGTAGTTAGCAGTGATAGCACCGGAGTTAGAAAGAATAAGTCCGCCAACCGAATAGGTAACGGTGGAGTTTTCCTTAACTCGCCAGTCACTAACCTTAACGTAATTGTCAACAACCTCTTTGTAGTCGAGAATTGTTGAGCCGAGGTTACGTAATTTTTCTCTCTGACGACGGTAGAGGATGTAAGCCTTGGCAACGTCGGAGTAACCTGCCTGACCTAAAACCTCCTCAACACTGTCCTGAATGTCCTCAACGGCGATATGTGAATCTTTGATTTTAGCGGAAAAATCTGCGGTAACACGCAGAGCGATAAAATCAAGAATACTGTCGTTATATTCTTTTTCGCAGGCCTCAAAGGCGAGCTTTATGGCTTCTCTGATTTTGGAAATGTCGAAATCAACCGTTTTGCCATCTCTTTTAAGTACGTTATACATATTATTACCTCCGTTTTAAATTTGCGATGTACACTAATCTTATCATAATCGACATTTTTTGTCAATAACTAAAAACACAATATATTGTGGTTTTAAAAATATTTTTTCACAATATCTTCTACATACCCCGAATTTCGCATAGCACTGCGAAATTCTCGGCTTTTTGCCTTAGGACTTCCATATATTCGCGTGTAGGTTCTGTGAAGGGCCCCGAAATTAAATCCCCGGAATCCTTAAAACTCTGCAAATACCATCTCTTTGCACCCTTTATTTCTTGTCCCATTTTTTCAATATCACAAAGGGAATGAAGCTCGGGAACAATGGTTGTGCGAAACTCATAATCTATTTTTCCCGACATAATAATTTCTATGCTATTTCTAAATGGAAGAAAAAACTCATCGGAATTTTTATTTTCAAGCCCGCACGTTAGCGGATATTTTTCGGGCGAATTTTTAAGATCCATAGCAACGTAGTCAACTATGCCCTTAGATAAAATTTCAGAGAGAGCAACGGGAAAGGCTCCATTGGTGTCGAGTTTAATGAGAAATCCCAATTCTTTCACTTCCTCAATAAACTCGCAGAGTCCATTTTGCAAAAGAGGCTCGCCGCCTGTAATGCAAACTCCGTCCAAAACACCCTGCCTCTTTTTTAAGTATGATAACACGTCATCCTTAGGAATTTCGCTCTCATTTCTCAAAACGAGGCCTGCATTGTGGCAAAAGGGACAACGAAGATTGCAGCCGCCTGTAAAGATTGTGGCAGCAAGCTTATCAGGAAAATCAAGCGTTGTAAGCTTTTGAAAACCGCAGATTTTGATGGCAATTCACTCCTTTTTGGGAAAAATAATGCGGGGCAGCCCATTTCGGACGCCTCGCAGCTTTTTGTGTCTAAATCTATCTTATACTATATTTTCCGCTTTGTCAATAGCTAAAACACAATATCTTGTATATTTTTTTATTCCGCTCAAAATACATACACTATATAATAAATAAGTTTACAAATTATATTTGACTTGACCTATAAGATTTAGTATAATTAAAGAAGCATCAGATGGCAAAAGATGACTTTTTAATAGAGAGGAAGTTTTCATGTCTAAGATAACGGTTATCGGAGCAGGCGTTATGGGTAGCACAGTTGCATTCCCTGCTTGTGATAACGGTCACGACGTATCGGTGGTCGGAACACCGTACGACCGTGAGGTTATTGCTCGCCTGAAAAAAGATAAATATCATTTAGGACTTAAGAGAAAATTACCTAACGAGCTTAAATTTTATCAGATAGAAGAATTAGAAGAGGTTTTAGAGGGAAGCGACTTCGTCGTTGCTGGTATCAGCAGCTTTGGTGTAGAGTGGTTTGCGAATGATATCCTCCCCAAAATCGCAGATAACACCCCCGTACTTTTGGTTACAAAGGGTCTACATAATAAGGGCAACGGAGAGCTCGCTTCATTTGTAGACTATTTCGAGGAATGCTGCGATAAGAGAGTGCCTTTTTATGCAATTGGCGGTCCTTGCATCAGCCACGAGCTTGCCGACAGACACGACACCTTTGTCGGAATCTGTGGCTATGATGAGAATAATCTTAAAATGATAAGGGACACCCTTTTAACTCCTTATTATCACATCAACACAACAACCGACGTTGTCGGCTTTGAGATTGCCGCCGCTATCAAGAATATTTATGCCCTTGCAGTTGCTATGGCAATCGGTGTTGCCGAGTCTAAGGATGGACTTGGCTGCCGTCCACATTTTAACTCTCAGTCGGGTCTTTTTGCTCAGAGTATTCGTGAGATGGAAACCATTATAAAGGCATTCGGCGGAAACCCCGTTGAGAATATTGTTTACGGTGTTGCCGACCTTTATATCACCGTTGAGAGCGGACGAAACAGAGAAATCGGCGTGCTTTTAGGAAGAGGCTATACGGTTTCTGAGTCGCTTGAAAAATTAAAGGGAATGACTCTTGAATCGGTTAGCGCAGTTAAGGCTCTTTCTGAGGCGCTTGCCCTTAAATGCGAAAAGGGTCAGTTCGATATGAAGGATATTCCGCTCTTTGCGCATGTAAATGAGCTTATGTCCGGCGAAAAAACTGTTGACATTCCTTGGGACAACTTTTAAAATAAAATATATAAAATGTAAGGAGGAAAAAGAATGCCCACTTCCGAAGTCATTAAAATCAAAACAAAAAATCCAAACCTTGTCCTGCGCGTTGTTAAAGGCCACTTTGCAACAAGCAACAGCCACAGTAATTATTACATAGACGTTGCAGCGCAGAAATCCCGTCTTTCCGAGGCAAGAGCGGTTGCAGATGAGCTTTGCTCCTATTACCGCCACAATACTATTGTTGACACCATTTTGTGCCTTGACGGTATGGAAGTTGTCGGCACCTGCCTTGCAAACCGTCTTACACGTGAGGATTTCGTTAATCTTAACGCTCACCAGACAATTTACATCGTAACTCCTGAATCGACAAACGCAAGCCAGCTTCTTTTCAGAGATAATATTATCCCTATGATTGAGGGTAAAAACGTTCTTGTGCTTGCTGTTTCTGTTGCAACCGGAAGAACTGTTCAGAGCGCTGTGGACGCTGTCCGTTACTACGGAGGAAACGTTGCAGGCGTTTGCTCCATTTTCGCAACAGTTGATGAGTGTGCAGGTCTCCCTGTTAAATCGGTCTTTAATCCCAAGGACATTCCCGACTATGTATGTACTTCTGCTAAGGACTGCCCGATGTGTAAGAATGGCGAGAAAATTGACGCACTTGTAAATTACCACGGTTATTCAAAACTTTAATGTTAATAAAAAAGAGCGGAGGGTTCATTATGAAGCCGCCGCTCTTTTTGTGGAGAAAGCGCATTCTATTTTAAATGCGAGGACAAGATTTCCTTAAATTTATCGATACATCTCTGAATGTGAATTTCGTCCCAAGAAGGATGCAGGAAGAGGCAAACTGTCTGCGCGCGAAGAGCGTTTGCATTTTTGCAGTAAACCTTATCGTACTGTACAGACTCGCTGTTTGTGTACTCCTTGGAATTGAAGGGGAATCCGCAGGAGCCAAAACCGCCGTGATTTTTGTAAGCAGCCTCCTCGTAAGCCTCGGGCCACTGGATTCCGTAGCAGGGGATTTTATTCTTGCCAAGCTCTTTTACTATAGCGGGAGCATCGCAGTCAAGAACGCTTAAATCAAGCAGCATCGGATACCACCAATATGCATTTTTGCGCTCAGCGGTGTTAACGGGAAGTGATTTTATGCCTTTAAGTCCCTTGAAAGCCTCGTCGTACATTTTAGCGTACTTAAAGCGCAGTGCAAGATTCCAGTTATCAAGACGCTTGAGCTCGTTAATGCCGATTACCGACTGCATCTCGGTCATTCTGTAGTTAAAGCCAACTCTTCTGTGAATATAGGGGAGCTTTTCCTCAAGAGCGAGCATATTCATTCGGGTTTTAACATCGTAGCCGTGGTCTCTGAAACTGCGGCATTCCCAACCAAGCTCCTCATCGTTTGTAACAACCATTCCGCCTTCGCCGCCGGTTGTAAAGTGCTTGCTCTGGCAGAAGGAGAAGCAGCCAACGTCACCAATAAGACCTGCTTTAATGCCATTGTACTCGCCGCCTATGCACTGAGCGCAGTCCTCAATAACCTTGAGATTGTGCTTTTTGGCAATTTCAAGAATGGGACCCATATCGGCAACAACGCCGTAAAGATGAACAACAACGATTCCTTTTGTTCTTTCGGTAATAAGGGATTCTATGCAAGCAGGGTCAAGGGTGTGATCGTCGGTTACGTCGGCGAAAACAGGGATAGCGCCTGCTTGAACTACCGAGAAGGACGATGCGATAAAGGAATAAGAGGGAACGATAACCTCGTCGCCGGGTCCGATTCCAAGGCTTGCGATGGCAATGTGCAGAGCGGCAGTTCCGTTTGTGCAGGAAATTGCCATTTTAGCACCCATCCATTTTGCCCATTTTTCTTCAAACTCCATGCCCTTGTTTCCGGTCCAGTAGCTAACCTTACCGGTTTTAAGGGGAACTAATACGTCCTCAAAGGTTTCGGGAGCAAACTGAGGCCACATAGGAAATCCAATCTCCTCAATTCCTGCTCCATTCATTACGATTTCTTTGTTCTCCATTTCATTTTCCTCCATTGTAAAAATATTGGATTTTCTATTTTTATATTATCAAAGCATAGACGAGATTAAAAGCCGCTTTTTTCCTTACTTTTTTAACTATATTCCGAACATCAAAAAAATATTGACAAAAATTGCATTGTGAATATAATAATTCATAAGAGGTGAGGAATAATGATGGTGAATTTAGACGTTGAGAAAATAAACGCAGTTCTAAGAGATTACGGCAGTACATTGGGAATAGGTGTTGCTCTGTTTGCTCCCGATTTCACTCCCATAAGCTCGGGAGAAAGCAAGACCAATGATTATTGCGGTCTTATTCAAAGCAAGGAAAAAGGAAGGCGTGCATGCGTTGATTCAGATATGCGTCTTCTTAAAAAATGCAGTCAAACACTGAAAACGGAAATAAGGGTTTGCCATGCAGGGCTTATAAGCGTTGCGGTGCCAATAATTTATGACGAAAATATAACCGGCTACCTGGTTTTTGGAAAAATTCGCACTAAATCCGATTTCACCTCGAATAGTGGCTATGCAAAAAACCTCGGGCTTGATATGGATGCGGCAAGAGAATTGTACAATAAGGTTTCGTTTTTCGATAAGGAAAAAATTGAAAGTGTTTCCAATATTGCGGTTATGCTTGTGAAATACATTCTATTAGAAAATATGCTTCGCCCCGATTTTTCTGAAGCAACACAGAGAGTTGTGAACTACATAAATCAAAATCTCGACTCGGAATTAAGCATTAAGGAAATTTCTAAGAATTGCAACGTTTCAAAGAGCGTTATTTATAGCAATTTCAGAAAAGCCTTTAATATGACGGTTAGCGAATATATAAACTCAAAGCGGATAGAAAAGTCACTCGACCTTCTTTCCAAAACTGAATATTCTATCGAGGAAATTTCCCAAAAGGTCGGCTTTTTAAGTACCTCATATTTCAGCCGCACCTTTAAAAAGCAGATGGGAATTTCTCCACTCAAATATAGAAAAAAATAAAAGCGACGGGCACAGCCCGTCGCTTTTTTACTCTATAAAATTTAAGACATCACGAATATCATAAATAACCGCATCTGCAACTGTGTTTTCCGACTTGTGAAATTCGTCAAACAAAATGCTTGCGATACCTGCCTTTTCGCCGCAGAGTACGTCAAGCTCTCTGTCGCCAACCATAACTGCGCTGTCGGGAGAAATAGAATATTTGTCGAGTAAATAGTGGATGCTCTCGCCAGAGGGCTTTGGTGCATAACCCTCGGTGTCGTTGCAAACAAAGTCGGTAAAATATTCTAACAAACCGAAATGCTCAAGATATTCCTTTGAGGTCTTGTCGCGGTTTGTGTAGATGAAATTCTTGCCGCCGCGCAGGGCTACAGTTTTAAGCACCTTGTCAATTCCCTCATACATTGTGGGATTAGGCTCAAACCACAAAACAAGAGCCGCGTTCATAACCTCAGCAAACTGCTCCTTGGAGAGGTTGTACCTTGGGATAATCGATGAGAAGGAATTGCGAAGCAGAGACATTACCTCGTCATAGTCTGCATGTATTCCGTGGCTTTTAAGAACCTTTACGGCGGCAGTGGTGGAATGAGGATAGGTGTCTAAAATTGTTCCGTCAAAGTCCCAAATAAAATTCTTTTTCTTCATTTTATTTTCCTTTAGCGAGTTTTTCGTTATATTTTCGTGAGAGATAGCTGCGTGCCAGCGAATACATAACTGCAAAAGCGGGAACGCTTAGCACCATGCCCCAAATTCCAAAGAGCGAGCCGCCAACAACGATAGCAAGCATAACCCAGAAGGGCTTTATACCGATTCTTTCGCCGAGAACTCTCGGGCAGATAAAGTTGCCGTCTATCTGCTGGAGAATAACAATGAAGATAACAAAGAAGAGAGCCTGCCAAGGATTTATGAGGAATATAAGAAGTGTACTTGGAATAGCTCCGATAACGGGTCCAAATATCGGAATCATATTAAAAACGCCGATTATGGTGCTGATAAGAGCAGGGTAGGGCCATCCGAAAATGAGCATAACAACGTAGCAAACGACACCAACAATTATCGAGTCTACAAGATAGCCCGAGAGATAGTTACTGAAGGAATAATAGGAAAGGTTAGCCACTCTGAGCATGCGATTGTGCGCCTTTTGGCTTGTGAAGGTGTAAAGCACACGTGAAAACTGGGCTTTGAAAACCTCCTTGGAAGCAAGCATATAAATCGAAAATGCAAAGCCAATGAAGGCAGTTTTAACGAAATCAAAGGCTGAGGTAGCAAGTGCACCAAGCTTGGGAAGAAGCGTTTTTATTGTCGAAGTAACCTCGGCAATAATGTCGTTTCCAAGACTTTCAAAGGAAGCGAGAGTTTCTTTTGAAATGTTGATTTTAACAAGCAGCTCATTTATAAGCGCAACGCCCTTTGTGTAGTAGCCTTGAAGATTGTTAATAAGGTCTGTAAGGCTTTCGATAAGCGAGGGAACGATGAGCATTCCGAAAAGCGTTAAAACTCCAAAGAAAACAAGGTAGGTGCAAACCATCGAAAGAGCTCTTTTTGCGACCCTTTGCTTATCTAAGGTCAGAATCTTTTTAAACACAGTTTTCTCGAAAAAATTGAGCATAGGATTTAATATAAATGCAATGAAAAATCCCGTTATAACAGGTGAGAAAACCGAAAGCAGCTTGTTTATTGCGCCAAGCATTTTTTCGGAGTCCAAAAGAATGAAAATAAGCAGAACAGTTGCGGCAATAACTCCGAATGCATATAGGGCAATGGTTAAATATTTTTTGTTGGTTTCGAGTTTCAAGAATTTGTTTCCTCCTCGCTTTTTTGTATGTGCAGTGCGGTGTCGAGAATTTCATTAACATCGTCCATATTCTCAACACAACAGCTTTTTCTTCTTATCTCGGCGGCACCGCGCATTCCCTTAAAGAAAAAGGGAAGATGACGTCGAAGCTCGAGCATTGCAAGTCGCTCGCCTTTGTTTAGAACTTCAAGCTCGCAAAGCTCTCTTAAATTTTGCATTCTCTCCTCATAAGAGGGCTCTGAGGGAATTTTTTCTCCGTTTAGGAATGCTTTGAGCTCTCTGAAAATAAAGGGATTTCCAAGAGCGCCTCTGCCAACCATTATGCCGTCACACCCGGTGTACTCGAGCATTTTTTGAGCATCCTTGTAAGAGGTAATGTCACCGTTTGCGATAACGGGGATATTAACTGCGCGTTTAACGTCTCTTATCGCATCGAGGTTTACAGAAGGCATATACATCTGCTGCCTTGTTCTGCCGTGCACCGTTATAAGAGAGGCACCACAGTCCTCAAGTCTTTTAGCAAACTGAGCGCCGCAGATATTTTCACTATCCCAGCCAATTCGAATTTTAACGCTGACGGGCAAGCTTATTCTTTTGCAAACTGCACTAACTATTTCACCCGCAAGCTTTTGATTGCGGATAAGCGCACTTCCACATCCACTCCCAACGATTTTGGGAACGGGACAGCCCATATTTATATCAATAAGGTCGGGCTTATATGCACACAGCATTTCTGCCGCATCTGCCATACACTCAGGCTCAGAGCCAAAAAGCTGCAGAGCATAAGGCCTTTCTCCCTCTGAAAAAGAGATGAGCGCGGCGGTCTTTTTATCGCCAAAGCATAGCGCCTTTGCCGAAATCATTTCACTGACTAAAAGCCCTGCGCCCTGGTCGGCGCAAATTTTGCGAAACGCACTGTCGGTAAACCCCGCCATAGGAGCGAGAGCGGCGCCGTTTATCTTAAGATTTGAAAGTTCTATCATATTATGTCCTTATTTCTTGCGCCCTAAAAATAAAAGCACCAGTGCCGCAACCGAAACGCAAAGAACCGCAATGAAAATAACAAGTGCAATGGGGAATTTGTCGCCGGTGGGAGCACCGCCGACTAAGGAAAGTAGATTAAACATTATTCGTCCCTCCCGAAGATTGAAACTGCATGTTTTAAGTTTTGTAATTTAACAGATGTAACCTCGCCGCCGTTTTCTCCGTCAAGCGACCAGGCAGTATCTTTTTCAAAAATAAATTCGGCACTGCTTACCCTTCTCATAATAACAGTGTCATCGGAAAATCTTTGTTTTTGCAAATCCTTTATAGTGCGATAAAGCATATCGGCATTTTCGGGCTTTCTAACTAAAATAAGCTCGAATTTTCCGTCGTCTAAGTCGACACCGCACTTGTTAAGCTTTATAAGACCTGCAACCGAGCGGGCATTAAAAAGTCCGCCAAGTAAAAATTCGCCCTCGAACTCGAAATCGTCTGCCTTAACCTTGACTTTATGTGGAATAAGCTCCTCTGCCGCCTTGGAAAGACCTGAAATAATGTAGGCGAAGTGGCCAAACATATTTTTAAGCTTCTGCGGAGTGGAGTAGGAAACTCTTGTGAATGCTCCGAATGAAGCGGTATAGCAAAAATACTTCTTACCGTCAAAAAGTCCGACGTCAAAGGGCTTGGGTTTGCCGTTCATAATAAGAGAAGCACTTTTTTTGGGCTTTAAGGGAAGGTCGAGTGTTCTTGCCATATCGTTTGTGCTTCCGGCGGGGATATAGCCTATAGGAATGTTAACTCCGCTATCAAGAAGCGCCGAAACAGTTTCGTTAATGGTTCCGTCACCGCCGCTGCAAACAACCATATCGTGCTCGCTCGCATTTTCGGAAACAAGGCGCACAGCATCACCTTGTTTTAAGGTGGTGAGTGTGGAGGTTATGCAGTCGTGCTCGCAGAATTCCTTGATGATGTCAAAGATATTGTAGCGATGGCGAGTGATACCAGCCTTTGGGTTTATTATGAGTAGAATTTTCTTATAGTCCATAAGGCGCCTCCTCTCTATGTTTCCTAATACTATTTTACCGCTTTTTTCATAAAAGTCAATAAAACAAACTGTGAACGGAATATTTTATTTTCTGCCGCTATATATTTAGTGTTAGAAGGGCTTAAAAGGAGGAAAAATGATGCAAGCAAATATATTAAAAAGAGATATAATGCAGCGAAAAACTATCTATGACGGCGAGAGCGAAGCCTCGGTTGTAAGTGATATTGTTCTGCCCGAAAGCTTGGGCGATATTGAGCGAATTCTTAAATGCACCTTCACGCCCCGCCTTGTAACCAAAACCGTGGAGGGAAACCGACTTTGTTTGCAAGGCTCAGGCACACTTCGGATGGTTTACAAAACTAATGAGGGGAATTTAGAAAGCTTTGAAACGCAGGTGCCATTTTCAAAAAACATTGATATGAGCAGCAGCGCCGAAAACGTTAGCATAAACGCCGAGGCTTGCTGCGGCTTTTGTTCCTGCCGTGCCGTGAGCGAGCGAAGATTCGAAATGAATGCGGGCGTCAGTATAAAAGCAAAGGTCTGCGCTCTTAAAAAAGAAACTATGTCAGTAGGAGCCGAGAATGAAAATGTAGAGTGCAAGCAAAAGCAGGTTGAGGCCATTCTCCCCGTTTGCTTTGCAAGTGAAGGCTTTACAGTTATGGAGGAATATGAACTTACGGGCAGACCTATAAAATTCGTGGTTAGAACCTCTGCTGTTCCGAGCGTTTCGGAATATAAAATTGTTTCCGGAAAAATCATTTTAAAGGGAAATGTAGATTTTTGTGTTACCTACATAGCCGAGGATAGCGATGAGCCAACCCGTGTAAATTATAGCATTCCCGTAAGCCACGTCCTTTCCTGCGCCGGCGCAGAGGAAGGTGACGACGTCGACATAATCCTCTCTATCTGCAGAGTTTCCGCCGAGTCGAGCGCAAGGGGGGACAGAGGTGAGCTTTCGGTTGAAATTTTAATGAGGGCAGATGCCGAGGTTTCACGAAAAGAGAGCCTTGCTCCTATAATTGACGCCTACTGCATTGGATTTGAGTCAAGATGCGGGCACGAAAATATTGCGCTGACAACACTCGAAAAAAGACTTGAAAAAAGCCATAATGTAAGCATTCCCGTAGATACCGATGGCGGTGAAATGCTCGATGCTTTTGCCGAGGTTAAAAATATTTCAGCTCGTGTAAACGAGCAGGGTGAAATTATGATGAGCGCCTCGGCTCTTGTCACAGCTCTTTGCAAAAATGATGAGGGCGACTTCTTTCTAAATGAAAAGTCGGCACCAATAGAGTTTTCTCTTGCCGCATCGCCCGAGCTTTCCTTTTCCGACCTTGACTCTAATTTAAGTGTCGCTTCTGTAATTCCAAATAAAAATGGCGTCGGACTTAATTTAAACGCAAAATGCACCGCCACAAAGAAACAGAGCCTACCTATGATAACCGAGGTTGAAATAATGACGGATGTTCCCAAAAGGGTGAATCCCAAAACTGCCCTCACCATTTATTTTGCTTCTAAGGGCGAGGACACATTTGATATAGCCAAGCGCTACAACACCTCGAACAGAGAAATTATGCTTCAGAATTCTCTTTCCGACACTCAAATTCCCGACGATATGACCATTCTAATTCCTATGAAAAGATAAAGAAAAAGAGGGGGAATCACCCCTCTTTTTTGCTTGATTCTACTGTTAGTAGAGTAAATTTCTCGGATTCTATTTTTAGAATTTGTATGATATACCTAAAATGGCAAGCAGTAGTTTGATTCTATGAGCTTTTGCGTTTACAATGAAGTTGCAAACGCAAAAGGAGGAATTTTATGAAACGAACAAAGCTTTGCGAAAGATTCTTGCCCGATTACACGCGTGGCGAGGAAATATTTAATATGGTGTCGCACATAGTCGGCGGAGCCCTCGGTGTTGTGGCGACTGTGTTGTGTACTGTTTTTGCTGCTATAAAGGGAAATGTGTGGGGAGTTGTGGGCGGCGCAATATACGGTGGGGCACTGATTGTTTTATACTGCGCTTCAAGTATCTACCACGGGCTTAAGCCTTCAACAGCAAAAAAGGTTATGCAGGTCCTGGACCACTGCGTTATATATCTTCTTATTGCAGGAACATACACGCCAATTCTTTTATGTAAAATAAGACTTGTGTCGCCTGCGTGGGCGTGGACTATATTCGGTCTTGTATGGGGGCTTGCCGCCTTTGCCGCAACCTTCACCGCTATTGACCTTAAAAAGTATTCAAAGCTGTCTATGGCGGCGTATATCGGAATGGGCTGGTGCATCATTCTTGCAATTAAGCCAACGTTAGAGGCTCTGCCCTTGCCTGCATTTTTGTGGCTTCTTTCGGGCGGAATTGCCTATACAGTCGGAGCGGTTATATATGGACTTGGCAGAAAGAAAAGATATATGCACAGCCTTTTTCATATATTTGTGGTTTTAGGAAGTCTGCTTCAGTTTATCTGCATATTCTTTTACGTGATATAAAAAAGAAACACCCGAGCATTTCGCTCGGGTGTTTTACTTAGTCATCGAGTGCGGCTAAAAGCGTGCTTCTGTCTCCCGTAAGAGCCGAGAGAAGCGCGGTGTAAGCGAGGGCGGGATTAGTTAAAAATCCGTCCTTCGCCATTTCGGCCTGCAGCCTTTCGGGGAAATATAGCTCGGCCTTGCACAGTGGCTCGGGCTCGCCCGGGATTTCAAAGGAAAGAATATATCCGCCTTTTTCCGCCTCTCTTATCTCAACCTTATTTTCATTTTTGTTCTGCTTAAAGGTTAGAACCTTGAGCGCCGCTCTTATGGCTCTCGCTTTAAGAGCTATGGCAAGAGAAGCCTCGAGATCGACAACAAGGCTTGCGCCAAGCTCGGAAATTTTGTAAAAATCCTCGCCCGTTTCGTCGGTGAACTTTTCAATTTGTCCCATCTTTAAAAGCTCGCCCATGGCGCTTTCGTATTCAAAATAGTTAACAAGCTCCTCGGTCTGAGTTATGTTTAAAAGATCCTCGGCAGAAATGGGCTTGTTTAATGTATTTAAGATGTAGCAAAGCATAACCTTGATGTCGTGAATAGTGTAAGGTCCGCCAAGCTTAACGTTTTGCAAAAAGGGTTTGCGCCTTTCCATTCTGCGCCTCCTAATCAGTATTTTCTTCTTATAATTTTAGCACGAAAAACGCATAAAGTCAACCGCCACAATGCTCGCGTCTGAGCGGGTTTGTGGGTGCAAAGATTTTGCATTTATTCAAACTGTACAAAAAGGCAGACGATTTTTGTACAGTTGTAATAATTTACAAAAGCAACAAAAACTGATATAATAAATTTATAGTAATAGTTTTAGCTGTAAATAAATTGATTGGAGGCTATTACCTATGAAAAGAATAGTTTTTAAGCTCGTATCAGCCGTTTTGGCATTATGTATTCTTTCGTC
>JAZRHT010000056.1:0-3794 GCA_045644905.1 Oscillospiraceae bacterium | reverse complement strand
TGAAGTTGGCGAAATCGTTGTCAAAACATCAGAAAAAGTGCCCTGCGGTCTTTTCCTTGGATATTATCTCAACGAGGAAAAAACAAAAGAGGTCTGGCACGACGGATATTACCACACAGGCGACACCGCGTGGCGCGATGAGGACGGATATTTCTACTATGTCAGCCGTATCGACGACGTTATCAAGTCCTCTGGCTACCGCATTGGACCTTTTGAAATCGAAAGCGTTATTATGGAGCTTCCCTACGTTGTCGAGTGCGGTGTTTCGGCAGCTCCCGACGAGGTAAGGGGTCAGGTTGTTAAGGCAAGCATCGTTCTTACAAAAGGAACCGAGGGAACCGAGGAACTCAAAAAGGAAATTCAGAAATACGTTAAGGAGCACACCGCTCCCTATAAGTATCCTCGTGTGGTTGAATTCCGTGAGAGCCTGCCTAAGACCATAAGCGGCAAAATTCAGCGCAATAAACTGTAAAAAATAGCGAATTGTATTGACAAATTTCCCTAAACTGTGATATACTCATTTATATATTAAAAGGCAATGACGAAGAGTACACAAGAAAATGCCCCACAGAGAGATGGCGTGCGGTGAAAGTCCATCGGAAACAGATTTTGTGTTTGTAGCTTCTGAGCCGAAAGGAAGAAAGCTTTTTGCGAGTAGAACCTTTCCGTGATTGCTGCGTAAAGGCATAGGGATTGTTAGATCCTAAAGAGTGGCAGCCAAGGCTGCAATTTGAGTGGTACCGCGGGTGTAATTTACAGCACTCGTCTCAAAGTCATAGCTTTGGGGCGGGTGTTTTTTCGTCCCAAGAGAACGGAGAGAAAGTATTATGAACAACATTACAGGCCTTGATTTCAAAATTCAAGAAATGGCCTCCCGTATTCGCGACCTTCGTGAAATTATGGGAATTTCTGCCGAGGAAATGGCAAGAAAAACCGATGTTTCGGTAGAAGAGTATAAGCTTTGCGAAGAGGGAAAAAGTGACCTGCACTTTGCCTTCATTTATCGTTGCGCTCTCGCTTTTGGCGTTAATGTAACCGATATTATCGAGGGTTACAGCCCCAACCTTCGCTCCTACACCGTCACAAGAAACTTAGGCGGTCAGGAAGTTGCCAAGGCTCACGGCATGACCTATTATAACTTAGCTTACGCATTTCAGAATAGAATTGCAGAGCCCCTTTTCGTCCGCAGCGTTTATGACGAATCGGCTCAGGGCAAGGATATCGAGCTTACAACTCACTCGGGTCAGGAATGTGACATCATCATCGAGGGTAACCTTATGGTGCAGATAGGCGAGCACAGAGAGGTTTTAGGCCCTGGCGATAGCATCTATTTCGATAGCTCTGCGCCTCACGGAATGATTGCCGTCGGCGGTAGGGACTGCCTTTTCTATGCAATCGTTTTAAACCCCACAGGCGAGCCTATCCCCGAGCTGGAAGCCAAGCCCAAGATCGCCGAAAAGGTTATTATTCCCGACGATACAAGAGAGAGAATTTACAGAAAATATACAACAGTTAAAAAGAACGAAAACGGAACTCCCGTTTCCATTGAGTTTAAAAATACAGAGAAATTCAATTTCGCTTTCGACCTTGTTGATGAACTTGCGAAAAAAGACCCCGAAAAGCTCGCTATGTTACATATTGACAGGGACGGAAATGAGCGCCGCTTTACCTTTACTGATATCAGCCGCGCTTCCAACCAATGTGCTAACTATTTTAAATCGCTCGGAATAAAGAAGGGCGATAGGGTTATGTTAGTTTTAAAGCGTCATTATCAGTTCTGGTTTGCAATGATAGGCTTAAATAAGCTCGGCGCAGTTGCAATTCCTGCAACAAATCAGCTTTTAGAGCACGATTTTGAATATCGCTTCAAGGCCGCAGGCGTAAATACAGTTATCTGCACCGCCGACGGTGAAACCGCCGCTCAGGTTGACATCGCCGCCGAGAAATACGGAAAGCTCAAAAACAAGCTTATCGTAAACGGCAAAAGAGAAGGCTGGAGGAATTTTGACGAGGAATACATCCTCTTTAATAACTCCTTCGAGCGTACAGACGATTCCCCTTGTGGCGACGACTTGCTTTTAATGTTCTTTACTTCGGGAACAACAGGCTACCCCAAAATCGCCGCTCACAATCATAAATATCCTCTCGGACATTTCCACACCGCAAAGTATTGGCACAACGTTGACCCCGACGGACTGCACTTTACCATCTCGGACACGGGCTGGGCAAAGTCTATGTGGGGCAAGCTGTACGGACAGTGGATGTGCGAGGCGGCAATATTTGTTTATGACTTTGACCGCTTTGACGCCGCAGAAATTCTGCCTATGTTTGCAAAGCATAATATAACAACCTTCTGCGCACCTCCCACAATGCTGCGAATGATGGTTAAGCAGGATATTTCGAAATACGATCTTTCCTCGGTTAAGCATATGACAACCGCAGGTGAGGCTTTAAACCCTGAGGTTTACCGCCAATTTGAAAAGGCAACAGGTCTTCAGATTTTAGAGGGCTTCGGTCAAACCGAGAGCACAATGATTATCGGAAATATGCGCGGTGCCGCTCATAAGGTTGGCTCAATGGGCAAGCCTGCTCCTATCTATAACGTTGAGCTTGTCGATGCCGATGGAAACGCTGTTCCCACAGGTGAACCCGGCGAAATCGTTATCAATGTTAAGGACGGTATGCCTTGCGGCCTCTTTACAGGCTACTATGGCGATAAAGAAAAAACCGACGAAGTTCTGCACGACGGATATTATCACACCGGCGACACCGCTTGGCGTGATGAGGATGGATACTTCTGGTATGTCGGCCGTGTTGATGACGTTATTAAGTCCTCGGGCTACCGCATCGGGCCCTTTGTGATTGAAAGCGTTATTATGGAGCTTCCTTATGTTCTCGAGTGCGGCGTTTCTGCCGTTCCTGACGAGGTCAGAGGACAGATAGTTAAGGCAAGCATTGTCTTAACTAAGGGAACAGAGCCCACCGAGGAACTGAAGAAGGAAATTCAGAATTACGTTAAGGAGCACACAGCTCCCTATAAGTATCCCCGTGTTGTTGTATTCCGTGACAGCCTGCCTAAGACCGTTAGCGGCAAAATTCAGCGCAATAAACTGTAAGGTGATACAATGGATTTTAAAAGAATCACTATTTTATGCGGGCATTACGGTAGCGGAAAAACTAACGTTGCCGTAAACCTCGCACTAAAAATAAGGGAAACCTGCGAAAACGTTGCGGCGCTTGACCTCGACATCGTAAACCCTTATTTTAGAACCAAGGACAGCCGAGAGGATTTTGAAAGGGCGGGAATACGTCTCATCGCTTCCTCTTATGCCAACACAAATGTTGACATTCCGGCGCTTCCCGGGGAAATGTACTCGGTAACCGACGATAAGAGCATAACCGCAGTTTTGGATGTCGGCGGAGATGATAGAGGTGCTCTTGCCCTCGGTCGACTTGCCCCTTCGATAAATAGCGAAGATAACTATGATATGTTTATGGTTATAAACTGCTACCGCCCGCTTACAAAAACCGTCGAGCAGATTTTAGAGGTAATGAATGAGATTGAAACTGCCTCTAAAATCAAGTTTACAGGACTTGTAAACAACTCAAACCTCGGCGCACTCACAACACCCGAGGACATTCTGGCTTCTCTGTCTTATGCAGAAGAAGCCTCCAAGCAAACGGGGCTTCCCCTCGTTTTAACCAGCGTCCGTGAGGACCTTTGCCGTGACTTAGAAGGAAAAGTTCCTAACCTTTTCCCCCTAAAACTGCAAAAGACCCTCCTTATATAACTT
>JAZRHT010000055.1:0-5316 GCA_045644905.1 Oscillospiraceae bacterium | reverse complement strand
ATATACACCTTTGCGTCGTAAATTGCAAGCCCTAAAGTGTTTTTTGATTGAGCAATAACCTCCGCAGCTATGCCGGATTTGAATGCAAATCCGAGCCCGACCGAGCACGCAGACACAAAATAAGGCATAAGCGAGGGAATGTAAATAAGTCTTATTTTTTTAAAAAAATCAAAGCGATAAACCCTTGCCATCTCAATGAAATTTTTGTCGATGTTATTAAAACCTTCTGAAAGATTGGCGAACACAAGAGGTACAACCATCAAAAACGAAATGAAGGTGGGCACCAGGCTTGTGCTTAGCCAAAATACTGCAAGGATAATAAAGGATGCAACCGGAGTTGCTCGCACTAATTTTACTAAGGGTGAAAAAAGCCTTTTTAAAAATTGTGAGCGCGAGCAAATTGCAGACAGCGGCACGGCAACAACAATAGACAAAATAAACCCCAAGAGGATGTTCCCGATGGAGTTTAAAATGCTGAGCCAAAAGCCGCCCTGTGCGGATAGCTCAATTATCCTTAAAAATGTAGAGATCGGGGAAGCGACGATAACGTCGCTTCCCACGATAAAGTAAATTATCTGCCAAACCAAGAGCCAAAAGACTGTGGCAAATATTGAATATAGAGCGTTTTTGATAGCGCTCTTGTTATTTCTGAACATAATAGAAAGCCTCTTCGGGTAATGCGCCGCCTATCGACTTGGGATTTGCATCATAGAGGGTTTTGAGATAAGCGGAAACATTAGTTTTCATTTTCTCATTTTTCATAAATACAATGTTGCAACGGGGAATAGCCTGAGTAACAACGTCGGCGGGAAGAATTTCAAACTTAGCAGATAATTCACCGGTCTTGTCGTGCTTCTCGTTTGCGTATTCGGTGGAGTGACTGTATTCGTTTAAGAAGGTGTCAACTGCGCCGGGGTTATTCTTTAAGAATTCATTTCTTACAATGATGCATCCCATAACAAGCTCGGTGTCCTTAACTTCGGAGATTTTCTTCCATTCCTCAGAAAGATCAAGAGCAATGCGAACATCCTTGTTTGCGGTAGTAACAGTTGTTACAAAGGGTTGGGGAAGCATAGCGATTTTTGCTTCGCCTGCAGTAACGAGAGCTGCAAGCTCGGAGTGCTCACCCTTGTATTCAACCTTAACGTCTTTTCCGATCTCAAGGCCGTTTTTCTCTAAAATGTAGTTGAGTGCATATTCGGGAGTTGCGCCCTTGCCGGTTGCATAAACGGTTTTACCTTTTAGGTCAGCAATAGAGGAAACAGACTCGCCGTTTGTAACTATTGAAAGCACACCGAGAGTGTTAACGGCGATAACGCTAACACCTTTATTGGTTTTATGATAAAGGTTAGCTGCAACGTTTGTGGGAACGGCTGCGATATCAACGTTTCCCTTTACAACCTCAGGCACAACGAGTGTAGGGTCAGTGAAAACACTGAAGTTGTAGTTGTGCTTTGCAAAGCCGTTTTTGGTATCGTCCATAAGCTTGAGCATTCCGATAGCAGTAGGTCCCTTTAAAACTGCAACGTTTATATTAATGGCGGGAGTAGGTTTTACGGGAGTAACATTTGAGGAAGAATTAACTTTTTTGTTGTCTGCGCAGGATGCAAAGCAGGTGATCATCATTAAAACTGAAAGCATTGCAGCTGCGATTTTTAAAACTTTGGATTTCATTTTGAAAGCCTCCTTGTGTATTTTACAACCTTATTATACATATATAACGTTAATATGTATGTTGGAATTCCAACAAAATCCATAAAATAAATAAAAAACCGCCGCTTAAAACGGCGGTTTCTCGATTATTTAGAGGCTTTTTTGGCAAAAGAATTATCAACAACGTCGGAATAAGATGCCCTTTTTGAAAGCTCGCCTGCCGAGGTCATAACGTCTTGAAGTCTGTTAAAAGAATCCTCGGTCATAACGGGGGTGTCACACCATGCATCAATGTCCATATAGTTTTGTATGGAGGCTGTAAGAAGCTCTAAATCGGTGTCTGGAAACTGGGGAGCTACAACCTTTGCAATCTCTGCGGCGGTGTGCTCGCTGCACCACTTTTGCCCTTTAGCAATTGCATTTGCGAAGCCTTGTATTGTCTTCTTGTTTTTCTCGATGTAATTTTTGCTTGCAAAATAGGCAGTGTAGGGGATTTCTTCTGTAGCCTCGCCAACGGCGGCGACAATATGACCCTTTCCCTCGCGCTCGAGCATTGAGGCGGTAGGCTCAAAGGCGGTAACGTAGTCACCCGTTCCCGATGCAAAGGCGCTTGTCATCATAGCAAACTGAACGCTGTTATCAAGCACAACGTCCTTCTTTGTGTCAAGACCGTTAGCTTTAAGAACGTACTCAAAGGTCATATAGGGAACTCCGCCTTTTCTGCCGGGCAGGATGTGAGCGCCCTTTAAGTCGGTCCATTTAAAGTCGTCGTTCTTTTCTCTTGCAATGAGGAAAGAGCCGTCCCTTTTAGTGACCTGAGAGAAAACCTTAAGGTAGTTGTCGCGACCCTCGTTGTAAACGTAAATGGCCGCCTCCGGACCTGCAAAACCAACGTCAACCTGACCTGAAAGAACCGCGGCGGCAACAGCGTCAGCACCCTGACCGGTTGAAAGCTCAATTTCTATTCCTTCCTCTTCAAAGAAGCCAAGCTCAATGGCGGCATACTGCGGAGAATAGAAAACTGAGTGTGTAACCTCACTGAGTGCAATCGTTGTGTATTTTTCCTTTTCTTTTTTGCAAGAACACGAGCAGATAAGCACAAAGGTAAGGCAAAGTGAAAGTGCGAGAATGCGTTTTAAAACTTTTTTAGGCATAAAAAGTCTCCTTTTTAAGTGGTTTCTGTATATTAAATGCAGAACTGCCTCTTTTTGTTACAAAAACTATTTATGCGACATATATTTGAGCACTAATTTTTGCGCTATAACGATAAGTTCGTATAAAATTGCCGCCGCAATAGCTAAAATCAGAACACTCGCCATAACAAGATCCATCTTGAAAACCTGACCACCGTAAACTATAAGGTACCCAAGTCCAGCCTTTGAAACGAGAAATTCGCCTGCGATAACGCCGACAAGCGTAAGTCCAATGTTGATTTTTAGTGAGTTAAAGAGAGTTTCTATATTGTATGGGAGAACGATTTTTGAAAAAATCTGAAACCGATTTGCGCCAAAGGTTGTAAGCATTTTTATAAGCTCGCCGTCGGTCATTTTAAAGCCGCTGAGCATCTCAAGAACTGTAACTATCATTGAAATTGCAAGCGCCATAAAGATAATTGCCCGTGTGCCTGCGCCTGCCCATATTATGATAACGGGACCCAGAGCGATTTTGGGGAGACTGTTTAGCACAACTAAGTATGGTTCGCTAACCTTTGATAAAAACGGCGACCACCAAAGAAGCACCGCTATAATCAGTCCCAAAACAACTCCAAGCAGAAAGCCTATCATGGTTTCAAAAAGCGTCGTGCCTATGTGAAGCGGCAGATTGTTTTGTCTAAAATCTAAAAGGACAGAGAGAATACGAGAGGGCGAGCTTAAAACAAAGCTGTCAATTAGAGAAAGCCTTGCACCCATCTCCCAAAATGCTATAAAGCTGACTAAAATCAAAACTCGGGCAGTATTTATCGCAACCTTTTTTCTTTTTTGAGTCTGTAAATATATTATTCGTTGCTTTGAAAGCTCATTCTGATACATACACATCAAGCTCTTTCCAGATTTGATTGAAGTACTCACCGAATTTTTTGTGATCTCGGCAGAGAAGGGGACTTCTGTTTTGCATGTCAAATTCGGTGTTGTATATTTTCTTGATAACGGCAGGTCTTTTGGAAAGTACAATAACCCTGTCGCTCATACTAATGCATTCGGGAATGTCGTGTGTAACTATAAGTGCCGTCTGTTTTTCTTTTTTGAGTATCTTGTAAACGTCGTCGGTTACGGTAAGCCGTGTTTGAAAATCGAGCGCCGAAAAAGCCTCGTCTAAGAGCAGTAGCTTGGGTCGCACCGCAAGAGTTCTTATGAGAGCGGCGCGCTGCCGCATTCCGCCCGAGAGCTGAGCTGGGTATTTGTCACGAAACTCCCAAAGCCCGTAGGATTTTAGGAGATTGTCGGCATAGCTTAGGTTTTCGCGCGTGAGCATGCCCCTGATTTCTAAGCCAATAACAACGTTTTTTCTTATCGAGCGCCAGTCTAAAAGATTGTCTTTCTGAAGCATATAGGCGCAGGCATCGCTCACTCCCGAAATTTCCTTTCCCGCAAGGGTGATAGAGCCCGAGGAAATGGGAGTTATGCCCGAAACTGCTGAAAGAAGTGTCGATTTTCCGCATCCAGAAGGCCCGACAATACTGACAAACTCGCCCTCTTTTAAATTGAAGCTGACGTCCCGCACCGCCTCAACCTCGCCGTTTTTGGCTTGATAGTATATCTTAACATTTTTTGCTGTCAGTATATTGTTCATAAAAAACTCCTTAAAATAAACTTGCCTAAAATGAGGGGAGGAAACTTAAAGTTTCATTTACATTATATTAAGAAGCGGAGATTTAAGTGAAAATAAAAGCGCAGCGATAAGAAAAAACTTTAAAATCCTGCCACTACTTCTTGACACAGTGGGTCAAATGATATACAATATATATGTACTGTATTTTGTGGTTTTTTTGATTTTTCAATTTACAGATAGGAAAATAAATTCATAAAGGAGGTCAAGATTATGACAACTGAGCAGATTATTTTAATCTGTGTATGTGCTGCTGCATTGCTTCTTATTATCGCCGCATTCTTTGTCGGTGTTGCATATAGAAGAAAAACCGCTGAAAGAAAAATTGGCTCGGCAGAAGAAGAAGCCGAAAAGATTAAAAAGGACGCTATAGCAGAGGCACAGAGAGCTAAGAAAGAAGCTCTTATCGAAGCTAAAGACGAATTACACAAACTTAGAAAAGAACAAGAAAACGAACTCAAGGAAAGAAGAAATGAGGTAACTCATCAAGAAAGAAGACTTCAGCAGAAGGAAGAAAATCTTGATAAGAAGGCCGAAAATCTCGAGAAAAAAGAGGAGACACTACAGGGAAAAATCAAAGAGGCAGAGGAAAAACTTGCCGAGACAGAAACCATAAAAAGAAGTCAGCTCGAAATGCTCGAGAGAATTTCGGGTCTTTCCAGCGAGCAGGCGAGAGAAATGCTCTTAAAGAGCCTCGACGAATCGCTTACTCACGATAAGGCTGTCAGAATCGCTCAGTATGAGCAGCAGATAAAGGATGATTCCGAGCAGATCGCAAGAGACCTTATCTCCAGCGCTATTACTCGTTGTGCCGCTGATCACGTTTCGGAAGCAACC
>JAZRHT010000054.1:0-18854 GCA_045644905.1 Oscillospiraceae bacterium | reverse complement strand
TGGGAATTGTCGCAGTTATCCTTGCAGTTCTCAGCACAAACGGTGGCCTAATGGGCTCTATGCAGGCTCTATCCGAAAATAGCGGTTGGGAATATACATCCTTCTTTGGACCCAACCCCGTTTTCCTTATAGTTGTCGTTCTCTTAACTTCACTCGGCACCTGGGGACTTCCTCAGATGATCGGCAAATTCTATGCTATTTCAAATGAAACAGCAATAAAGAAGGGTACACTCATTTCAACGCTTTTTGCCCTTGTAGTTGCAGGCGGATGCTATTTCCTCGGCGGCTTTGGCAGACTTTTCGTAACTCCCGATAAGGTGGCAGAAAAAGGCTATGACGTAATTATCCCAACAATGCTCGAGAGCCTTTCGCCTTACATAATCGGAATTGTCATCGTGCTTGTTCTTTCTGCATCGATGTCAACCCTCTCATCGCTTGTTTTAACCTCGGCCTCGACCCTGACTTTAGATGTCATCGTCCCCGCCGCAAAAAAAGAGAAAACCGAAAAGAATAAGCTTTTCATTATGAGAGCGTTTATCGTTTTCTTTATTCTCCTTTCGGCTCTTATCGCCATTTTAAAGGACACAATTTGGTCCGATTTTGTTTTCATAGCACAGATGATGGGTGTTTCTTGGGGAGCGCTCGCAGGCGCATTCTTAGCCCCATTCCTCTGCGGACTTTACTTTAAGAAAACAACTCGCCCCGCCGTTTGGACATCCTTTATCCTCGGCGTAAGTATTATGGTATTTCAGCTTCTCATTTCGGTAAAAGCGTTTAGCGTAGCAGAAATTCCCGTTCTGAACGTTATCTTTAGTAACTCTCTCTATTCCGGTGTTTTCGCAATGCTTTTAGGTCTTATCGTTGTTCCTTTAGTGAGCCTTGCAACTCAGAAGGGCAGACCCGAAAACGTTGACGAAATGTTCGAATGCTACAACACCGAGATAACCGTTCCTGTTAAAACTTCACTTAATCATAAATAAGGTGGTAAAATTATGAAAAAACTTATGTTAGGTAATGAGGCAGTTGCCCGCGGACTTATGGAAGCAGGCTGCAGCGTTATTTCCAGCTATCCCGGAACTCCTTCAACCGAGATAACCGAGTATGCCGCAGAATATGATGAAATTTATTGCGAGTGGGCTCCTAATGAAAAGGTTGCCTGCGAGGTCTCGTTTGGCGCCTCTCTTGCAGGCGCAAGAAGTGCCTGCTGTATGAAGCACGTAGGCCTTAATGTTGCAGCAGACCCCCTCTTTACAATGTCCTATACAGGCGTAAACGGCGGTCTTGTTGTCTGCGTAGCAGATGACCCCGGTATGCATTCGAGCCAGAACGAGCAGGATTCCCGCCACTATGCCGTGGCTTCAAAGCTTCCTATGCTCGAGCCTGCAGATTCCAATGAAGCAAAGGAATTTGCACGCATCGCATTTGACCTTTCTGAAGAATATGATACTCCCGTTCTCCTTCGTATGTGCACAAGAATTGCACACTCTCAGTCTGCAGTAGAAATCGGCGAGAGAAAAGAGAGTAAGAAGGAATATACAAAAAATCCTCAGAAATTTATTATGGCGCCTGCAAATGCAATTCGCCGCCATCCCGTTGTTGAGGATAGAATGAGCAAACTCGCAGAATATAGCGAAACCTCGCCCCTTAATAACGTTTTCTATGCAGAGGATAAAAAACTCGGAATTATAACCTCGGGAACTTGCTATGACTATGTTAAGGAGGTTTTCGGCGATACTGTCAGCGTTTTAAAGCTCGGCATCGTAAATCCCCTTCCTACAAACATTATCAAAGAATTTGCAGAGAAGGTTGATAGGGTAGTGGTTGTTGAAGAACTCGACCCCGTTATCGAAAACCACTGCAAGGCTCTCGGAATTAAGGTTGACGGAAAGAATATTTTCCCCATCTGCGGAGAATTCTCTCAGAAGCTTATCGCAGAAGCTCTCGGCGTAGAGGGAAAAGAATTTGCTCCCGCTCTTGATAATATCCCTGTTCGTCCTCCTGTTATGTGTGCAGGATGCCCCCACAGAGGCCTTTTCTATGTTCTTGCTAAGAACAAACTCACTGTTTTAGGTGACATCGGATGCTACACCTTAGGCTCCGCCGCTCCCCTTAATGCTATCGATAGCGTTCTTTGTATGGGCGCAAGCGTTTCGGGTGTTCACGGATTTAATAAGGCGAGCGGAAACGAGAATAAAACCGTCTGCGTTATCGGTGACTCAACCTTTATGCACTCGGGTATGACCGGCCTTGCTAACATCGCTTACAACGGAACAAACTCAACCGTTATTATAGTTGACAACTCTATTACCGGTATGACCGGCCACCAGCAGAACCCCACCACAGGCTACACAATTAAGGGCGACCCCGCCACAAAGATTGACTTAGAGGCTCTCTGCAAGGCTCTTGGAATTAACAGAGTCCGTGTAGTTGATCCCTATGATTTAAAGGAAACCGAAAAGGTTATCCGCGAGGAAACACAGGCAGAGGAGCCCTCGGTTATTATCTCTCGCCGTCCTTGTGCGCTCTTAAAATACGTAAAAGCAAAGCCTCCCGTAGAAATTTCTAAGGAGAAATGCCGCTCTTGCAAGGCTTGCATGAAGATCGGCTGCCCTGCAATTTCTATGAAGGACAATAAGGCTACAGTTGATACAACCCTTTGCGTAGGCTGCGGAGTTTGTGAGCAGCTTTGCGCATTCGGAGCTATTGGAGGTGAAAGATAATGGACGCACTCAACATTATGATAGTTGGTGTAGGCGGTCAGGGCTCGCTTCTTGCAAGTAAGCTTTTGGGTAAGCTTTTAGTAAACGAAGGTCTTGACGTCAAGGTTTCAGAGGTACACGGAATGAGCCAAAGAGGCGGAAGCGTTGTAACTTACGTTAGAGCCGCAGACAAGGTTTATTCTCCCATTATTGATAAGGGCGAGGCGGACTTTATCGTTTCCTTCGAAAAATTAGAGGCCGCAAGATATGCTTCCTTCCTTAAAAAAGGCGGCAAGATTATAGTAAACTCTCAGGAAATCGATCCCATGCCCGTTATAACAGGCGCTGCAGAGTATCCTAAGGATGCTTTAGAAAAATTAGCAGAGCAGGGAATAGACGTTGACTGTATCGACGCTCTTGCCCCCGCCCTAAAAGCAGGCTCATCCAAGGCCGTTAATATTGTTCTTATGGGAAGACTTTCTAAATATCTTGAGATTGGCGAGGATAAATGGCTCGCCGCTATCGAGCAGAGCGTTAAACCTAAATTTGTTGACCTCAATAAAGAGGCTTTCAAGCTCGGAAGAGAATAATTTTAGATAGAAGGTACCAAAATGGAAAAAAGAAAGTATTTTCAGCCCGAGGCAGAAACAATGCCCCGAGAGGAAATTAAAAAGCTTCAATCTGAAAAGCTTGTAAAACAGGTAAAGCACGTTTACGAGAATGTGCCTTATTATCGTGATCTTATGGATAAAAAGGGTGTAAAACCCGAGGATATAAAGGGTATAGATGACCTTTATAAACTCCCCTTTATCGAAAAATCCGACCTGCGTGACTGTTACCCCTATGGTATGCTCGCTGTAGACCTTAAAGATTGCGTTAGAATTCAGTCAACCTCGGGCACAACCGGTAAACGAGTTATCGCTTACTACACTCAGCACGATGTTGACCTTTGGGAAGACTGTTGTGCCCGTGCGCTTGTTGCAGTCGGCGCAGATAAAGAGGATGTTGTTCAGGTATGCTATGGTTACGGACTCTTTACGGGCGGAGCGGGTCTGCACGGCGGCTCTCATAAATTAGGAAGCCTTACGCTTCCTATGTCTTCGGGCAACACCGACCGTCAGATTCAGTTTATGACCGACCTTAATGCAACCGTTCTTTGTGCAACTCCTTCTTATGCCGCATATCTTGGAGAGTCCCTTAAAGAAGCAGGCTACACTCCCGAAACTATTCCTCTTAAAGCAGGAATTTTCGGCGCAGAGCCTTGGACAGAGGAAAACCGCCGCGAACTCGAGAAAAATCTCGGCATCAAGGCTTATGATATCTATGGTCTTACAGAGATTTCGGGTCCCGGTGTTTCGTTTGAATGTGCCGAGCAAAAGGGAATGCACATAAACGAGGACCATTTCGTTGCCGAAATTATTAACCCCGAAACAGGCGAGCCACTGCCCGTCGGCGAAAAGGGTGAACTCGTTTTCACCTGCCTTGATAAAGAGGCTTTCCCCCTTCTTAGATATAGAACAAGGGATATTTGCGTGCTTAATGCAGAGCCCTGCTCCTGCGGAAGAACCTTCCTTCGTATGTCCAAGCCTATGGGCAGAAGCGATGATATGATGATTATCCGCGGTGTCAATGTATTCCCCTCGCAGATAGAGGCAGTTCTTATAAACGAAGGCTGCTCGCTTAACTATCAGATCAAGATTTCAAGAGTTAATAATAATGACACCTTTGATATTTACGTTGAGCTTCCTCCCGAACAGTTTGATGACTCGGTTAAAACCCTTTCTGCCAAGGAAAAATCCTTGCAGGCAGCGCTTAGAAATATGCTCGGAATTGGACCTGCCGTTCATCTTGTTCCTCCCAAAACCATCGCAAGAAGCGAAGGTAAGGCAGTTAGAATTATTGATGAGCGCAAGCTTCACGACTAATAGAAAGAGAGGCTAAAACTATGGCAGTAAGACAGCTTTCTGTATTTCTTGAAAATAAAAAAGGAACTCTGCACGAGATTTCAACCGTTCTCGCAAAAGGAAATATAAATCTTCGTTCTATGTGCATTGCGGACACCGCTGATTATGGAATCGTGCGTATCATCGCCGATGATCCCGACAGAGCAAAAGAGGTTCTCAATGCCGCAGGTCACGTTGCAAGCATCCGTGAGGTAACCGCTTTTGCAGTTCCCGATGCTCCCGGCGGACTTTCTAAGGTGCTCAGCATCTTAGAGGAAAACGGCGTTGATATTGAGTATATGTATGCTCTTGTTACAAAAGAGGCCGGCAAGGCTTACGCTGTTGCAAGAACAAACGACGACGAAAAAGCCGAAGCAATCTTAAAGGCAAATGGTATTGACCTTTTAGATGAGGCTCATATCTAAATAATTAAAAATCCCTACCGCAAGTGCGGTAGGGATTTTTTATTTGTATAATTTCTCGTCTAATGGAGAATTGTCGGCTAAAAGCTCTTTAAAATCATTCCTATTATATATAAGCTCAATAGTTTCCTTCATCTTTTGAGCTGAGCAAAGCTGAACTTTGGCATTTCCAATCTTGCCGTAAGTAATTGCTTTATGAAAATCAAAAGCCGCCTCGAATTTTCCGAAATTCTCAGAAACATCCTCGATTTCGTCGGTGTAAAACCAATAAAGCTGCCTTATTTCCGTCTTACCGTTCTCATAAATAATAGGGAAGTCTTTTTTGTCCTTGGTAAGCCTTTTGGGGACAGAGAGCATTTCCTCAACGCAGTGCAGAAAAGTGTTTTTTTCCTGCCCAACGCCTATCAAAAGAACAAAGCCGCCCTCATTAAATATCTTTCCGTAACATCCATTCGGTGAGGTTGGCGTGTCAACCGATTCCTCGCCCTCTGTAAAGGCGGAAACCTTGTCACTATCTCCAAAAACCACCATCGAATGTGTCGGGTGCATTGTTCTGACTGCATTACTTCTTTTTAGTGCAAGATAGGGAAGAACTCCAAGGCAGGTGTGCTTTTCTCTTAGATCAAGCAGTTCCTTATCCCAGGTGTGCGTTGGAATACAAAGCAGACCGCCGCTTTGGGTAAAAAACTCGATAAGACAGTCAAGGAGAGCATCTGCGCCGCCTTCAATCTCGCCAACAGCCTTTAGCGAGGTGTGAACAATAACGGGCTTTCCCACCGCCGCCCTGAAAGGCTCAAGCGCCTTTAAAATATCGCTTTTGCCAATCATTTTTACCAAACCTCAGGCTTTGCATCCTTGGGGAGTGTTTCGGGATAGGTTTCGCCGTCGAGATTTAAAATCCAGTTGTCGTGAGCCTTTTTTACAAGCTCGGGGTTCTCAAGGAAATCAAGCGCAGATAATGCTAAAACCTTTCCTGCAAAGAGCATTCCCTTGTGTGCGATAGGTCCTTTTCCCTGAGCGGTAACCTGCCATGCGTGAGAGGGGCTTCCTGCTGCTAATGTAAGGCCAGAGAACCAACCGGTCGGGCAAACCCAGCTAACGTCACCAACATCGGAAGAACCGCCGCTTTTAAAGTCGGGAGCAAGGAAATCCCAGATGGGAGTAGAGAGAAGCTTGTCTGCATCCTTGCCTGCGTATTTTTTAGCGGTATTTTTAAGGTTGAGCTTATCAAGCTCGGTTATAACCTCTTGGAACTTCTTAGCATAAGCCATTTCCTCGTCGGTGTAGCCTAAGGGGAGCATATCGCTCATGTGCTTTCTTAAACTGTCAGCAATAACATCGTTTCCGATATAATCGGCATAAGCCGCAACCTGCTTTATTTCAACCTGAGTTTCGGTCATAAGAGCTGCGCCTTGTGCAATCTTGCAAACTCTCTCATAAAGCTCCTTAACCTGAGAGATTTTAGGAGCACGAATTGCATATAAAACTTGAGCCTCGGACTGAACAACGTTGGGAGCGTTACCGCCTGTATTGGTAACGGCATAGTGAACTCTCGCTTCGTCAATCATGTGCTCACGCATATAGTTAACTCCAACGTTCATAAGCTCAACTGCATCAAGCGCACTTCTGCCAAGCTGAGGACAGCCTGCAGCGTGAGCCGACTTTCCGTGGAATGTGAAAAATACACGGAAATTTGCAAGACTTCCGCTTTTTCTAACAGCGTTGTTGTAAGCAGGATGCCAAGTTAAGCAAATGTCGCAATCATCAAAGGCACCGTCACGAACCATAAATGCCTTTCCGCCTGCGTTTTCCTCGGCAGGACATCCGTAGTATCTGATTGTGCCAGAAATGCCGTTGGCTTCCATATAATCTTTAAGTGCTACAACTGCAGCAATATTTCCTGCGCCTAAGAGGTTGTGTCCGCAGCCGTGTCCGTTTCCGCCCTCAACCTCGGGAGAATGCTCGCAAACATCAGCCTTCTGCGAAAGACCGCTGAGCGCATCATATTCGCCTAAAAATCCAATAACGGGCTTTCCACTACCAAACTCAGCCGAGAATGCAGTTTCAGCGCCGCCAAGATTTTTTGTTATCTTAAAGCCAAGAGCCTCAAAATATTTAATTTGAACCTCGACCGATTTGAATTCCTCAAATCTTGACTCAGCAAAATCCCAGATATCATCGCTGAGTTTAATAAATTCCTCTTTGCGCTTTTCAACAAGTGCGCAGATCTCCTCTTTGTATGACATGTAATCACTCCTAAAAGATGTTAATTAGATTATACCCCTGATTTCAATATATGTCAAATAAAAATCCGCCTGCTTTTTAGCAGGCGGATTTTATTTTTTACTTATTTTTCTTTAAACGAATTCTGTCCTTTCCGGGAAGTGCGAGCATAGGAATGAACTTGTCAAGTCCCGTAAATGTCAGAATGAGCAGAGATCCAACGATGATAAAGCTCAAATAGTTCTGACTGATAAAGTCAACGGGGGTAAAATCACGAAGGGGATAAACGGCAGTTGCAATTCCTGCAAAGAAAACGGGGAAGCAGTGCCAAGGAATAAACTGTGAACCATAAATTCCCATTGCCGAAGTAAATGTTGCAAGCCTTGTTCTGAGCTTGTAATTGTCGCTCTCGTCCTCGCACTCAACGTTTTTCTCAACAATATCACGGATAATAGGCGACATTGTTGCAACCTGAGCGGCTTCGTCAGCAAGTGCAACGTTTCCTGCAAGGCAGAGAACACCGCACCAGCCCATAAGCTGCTGAACATTTCTCGAAATCTTAACAACAAGCTTTGCAAGGGGATCAAAAGCATTCATGCTGTTCATAATTCCGCCGAATGCCGAAACCCAAATCATCATAACGATAACCCAGCTTCCTGCATCGCCAAATCCGGTGAGCAGAAGGTCATTAAGCCAGGTGGAGAAATCGGTTGTTCCTGCAAAAAGTCCGCAAACAAGCGAGGAAACCATTCCAGCTGCAAGACAAATCATTGTGTGGAATTTCATAAATGAGAGGGCAATAACGATTATAAGGGGAATAATCATATAGTAGGGAACGCCTGCTTCAACCTGATCAAGAAGCAGAAGCGCTGAGGGACGCTGCTCTGCGAGAGCCTCTCTTGCGGATTCGGGAATGCTTGAAATTGCAGTTGCAAGGTCGCCCTGAGTGTTGGGAAGTCCCATACCTGCAAGATAAACGATAACAATCGCGATTGTAAGAGAACCGAAAGCCCAGATAAGCTGATGCTTTAATCTGTCGATGATTTTAACGTCCTGCATTCCGCAAGAAAGAACGGTAACGTCGGAAATCATACCAATGTTGTCACCAAAGCAAGAACCACCTGCGATGCAGCAAGCAGTGAGCAAGAGATTTCCGCCAACTAAGTGGTTAAGCCAAAGGAAAATTGGAGCGCAAGCGGCAAATGTTCCCCAAGAAGTACCCGTCGCGATTGAAAGAAGACAGGTAACGATAAGGGCAACGGGAGCGATGCTTCGAGCGGTAACCCCAAGCTCAAAAGCAAGGTTAATGAGCGCCGCGCCAACGCCGGTTGCCATAAAGCATTCTGCAACGCCATAAGCAAACATCAGAATGAAAAACACAACAACGATTTTTCTGACCGATATAAGGCAGTTTTCAAAGGCACTATCGAAATTAGCCTTTTTAACTATCATATAAACAATGAGCGCACTGAATGTGGCAATAGGTGCCGCAAGCAGAAGGTCAAGCTTAAATACAATGACCATAAGCGCAAAAACTAAAAGCGGTAAGAACTTAAAGGCGGCTATCCAGCCCGACTGTTTTTTGCCTTCGACTGCATCTTCTTGGACGTTTACTTTGTTTTCCATATGTATTCTCCTGTAATTTAAACTTAGCTCTTAAATATAGAGCTTATTCAATATATTGCAAAGTCTATTTTATCTTTTTTTATCCCAGTTGTCAACAATAATTTTTACAATAATTACACTAATTTAAAAGTTATGGTAACTTCTTTAGCCCAAAAATAAAAACTGCCCACATTTCTGTGGGCAGTTTTTTAAGGTTAGTCAACATTAACGCCTTTTTTAAAGATTTTGAGATTAACAAAATATGTTATCACAACCGCTAAAGCATAGGAAATCAGCGCAAGGATAATGATGAGCTTAAGCGTGTCAAAAGAGGGGATATAGTTTTGACTTTCGGTGAATATTTTCATTACGTCCTTATTGAAAAGACCTGCGATAAGTGTAACTATAACAACAAATACTTGGCTTGCACTGTAATAGATAAATCCGTATAAAACCGAGAATCCCAACTTGCCGCCGTTCATTTTGTGTCCTAAAATTATTCCCGAAAATCCGCATTGTGCACCATTTAGGAGCTCAAGGAACAAAATTAAGAATACCGTAATAATAAAGAGATAAAAATCGCCGCCAAGTAATTCTTCGAATGGGAAAAGTGTATTTTTAAGAAATTCTAAGTTTTTGTCGGTTCCATATGCAATCAGAAGTGACAGGGCAATAACAATGGTGTCTAAAAATAATGAAATTGCTGTTGTTAAGGTTTTAGAAAGATAAATCTGTGCTTTGGTAACGGGAAGAGTGTGGGTAAGGTAACTCTCGTCACCGTATAAATTGCGCCTGAAATTCGACCACATACGTAAGAGATTGTTGATGAGTATGTTAAATATCATCGAAATTGTAACGCCGCTTAAAATGCTTGTGATAACATTTCCTGCAAGTGAATTGGCGGTTTCGGAAATGATTCTCGTCACTGACGCAAAAAAGATGGCGAGAATATAGAATATGATAAGAACCTTGTATATGTCCTTTAAACTGTATTTAGTAAGCTTACCTAACATCTGAACATCCTCCTGAATATCTCGTCAATAGACGCATTTTCACGCTCTCGAAGCTCGTCTGCGTTCTCGTGCAGAACAATTTCGCCATTGTTTATAAAGATAACCTCGTCTAAAATTCTCTCGATGTCGCTTATAAGATGGGTAGAGAGCAGAACCGTTGCACCCTCGTTGAAATTAGAAAGAATGGTGTCAAGAATGTATTCGCGCGTTGCTGGGTCAACTCCGCCGAGCGGCTCGTCTAAGATGTAAAGGTCAGCGCTTCTGCTCATAACGAGTACAAGCTGAACCTTCTCCTGCATGCCCTTGCTCATTTTAGAAAGCTTCATTGTAGGGTCGAGCGAAAGGTCGGAGAGCAGTCGTCTTGCTTTTTCCCCGTCAAAATTGTCGTAAAATTCCTCAAAGAACTTAATAACCTCAAGAACAGTCCAAGACTTGTCAAGATAAGTTCTTTCGGGAAGATAGGAAATGATTTTCTTAGACTCAACTCCGATTTTTTCTCCATTAATTAGAATTTCGCCCGACGATGCGGTTAAAAGGTCATTGATAAGCTTAATCAGAGTAGATTTTCCCGTTCCGTTTTTTCCAAGCAGGCCAATAATTCTGCCGTCTTGTATATCTAAATTAACGTTTTTGAGAACCTCTTTATCCCCAAAACTTTTAGAGAGATTTGTGCATTTTAAAATCTGCATTTACTTATTTCCTCCAAACTCTTTAAGATAGCCTAAAACCTCATCACTGCTAAACCCAATGGTTTTCATATTTTCTAAAAACTTTTGTGTGAGGCGGTCGGCGTGTTCTTTTTTGTATTTTTCAATAAGCGCAAGGTCAGTGGTGACAAACTTGCCATTTGTTCTCTCGGTGTAGATAAGTCCCGTTTCCTCAAGATCGGAAAGCGCTTTCTGAACAGTGTTGGGATTTACTTTTAAATTAAAAGCAATCTCTCGAACAGAGGGGAGCCTTTCTCCTGCACCTATCTTGCCCGAAATTATGTCCACTTTTATCTGCTCGATTATCTGAATATATATTGGTGTTTTGCTGTCAAACTCAAATTCCAAGCTGTGTCCTCCCTTGCATTGTATCACTTAACTAATACAATGATACAACACACCTTTAAAAATGTCAATACTTTTTAAAATAAAAAATAAAACCTGCCCCAATTTCTTGGGACAGGTTTTTTTATGCTCTCGATGAGAAAACCGCAACCGCGAACATAATAATAATTCCGATAAAGAATATAATCGCTCCAATGCAGCCAATATTTTTTTTGCTGCTTTCGTCAGCATCCTTTGCCGCAGAAGTCTTGACCGATTTTCTCGTTTTTCTGAGCTTGGAAATAGGATCGTCAGAAGCCATTATACGCTCGTAAAACTCCTCGAGCCAATCGATGTCACCACGAGTTACCATCGCCTCGTCAAGCGTGCCGACATCGTGAGCAAGCTTGTTTCGAATGTGTCTTAAAGAAATGAGCCTTTTAAGGTCGCTTTCCCAGCCTAAGATTTTTCTGCTATTTTCATAAGGCACCGACTTCATATAGTCTATGTAATTTGTAACACCCTTGTCGGACTCAAAAGCCTCCTTGCAAAGCTTGTCAAGGTGCTTATATTCTTCAAGAAACTCCTGATTTATCTTTGCCAAAATATTCACCTCGGTTTAGATGCTGATTAGATTATATCATATAAAAATAAATAGGGCAAGATAAAGCGGACAGTATTCCATATTGTTATGAAATACTGTCCGCCAAATTTTACATCGTTGAGTAGTTATAGATATTTTTCAGGGATATCATATGTAGGAACATTGGCTTTGGCAACCTCTAAATCACCAATAGCATTTATTATTTGATTCTGTAAGTCTACAACCGACTGTTCCTCCTCAACTTTTAGGAAAGTTTCAGGAACAGGAAGGGATGAGAGGTACTGTAATTTTGTAATAATTTCTTGGGCATTTTTAATTGCGTTTTGGAATTCTCTACTATCCTGATCGACAGTTTGACTTAAAAGTACGATTTCGCTTTTGAAGCCATCGATATCAACGATGACACCGACATGATTAGCGGTTGGAATGTTGTTTGTGTTGGTTGTGGAGTTATGGGTTGTCTTGCCGAGCGCACTTCCGCCTACAATACCACCAACAGCTCCAAACATTAGTGTGCCTACAACCGCACCCCCAACCGATGCGTGTTTTTTAGATTGACCTTTTTGTTCTGTTTCGACACGATATGATTCATTAATATTTACTGCCGCACCTTTTATACTAGAAAATAAGAAGGTGGCATTATTCATTAATAATTTACCTTCAGTGACATTATATCTAAGGTTCTTATTAACGATATTTTCCCAACGAGATTCTTCGATACGTTTTATTTCGTTTGCTTTAGACTTTTCGAGTGACTTTATATTGTTTTCACATTTTTTTATAGCTTGATTATATGCTTTATCACAATCGCTATGTACTTTATCAATTACTTTTTGCTTAAATATAGGATCAAAAGCAAACTTAATCTTATCAATTTCTGTTTGTGAAAGTTTTTCGCCAGATTTCTTTTTTTTCTTAATGGCCTGATTAACAAGCTTAGATGTTAAAACAGCTTGTCTCTTTTCTCCTTTAAGAAATATTCCTCTTATGCCCAATAGTTTCTTTTCGGTTTTTTCGTCAACTTCAGCAATATTAAAATTTTCCTGGTTCATATTATTTCCCTCCACATATAGATTATGTTTATAATATCACACAATTACAGTATTGTAAATACTATATAATGATTCTATAAAAAATATAGAAATTCGGAGGGATTTGAAGCTGCTTCGCAACCCCTCTTGCGGTGCCCAAAACTCATTACAGCTGTTCGCCTATGAGTTTTGACCGCGGCGCCTCGTCGACACTAACACCGCTCATCAGTTTTTCCTCAAGAGGAAAAACCTTTCCGCTTTGTTGTGTCTCCTCTCCCCAAAAAATCCTGATTTTTCGGGGGCCCCTCTTAATCCTCGTTTCATCTCGCACCGCGAGCGCTCGGCATCTCTGCCCGCACCTTCGGTGCTCGGGACCAAATCCTCCTCATTCAAAACGAAACAAAAAGAACCCATCTTGCGATGGGTTCTTTTTGTTTGGCGGAGACGGAGGGATTTGAACCCTCGCACCGGTTTTAGCCAGCCTACTCCCTTAGCAGGGGAGCCTCTTGAGCCACTTGAGTACGTCTCCATGGTTCAATTTGATTTAAGTTATTCTACCGAGGAAAAAATATGGCGGAGAGGGTGGGATTCGAACCCACGGCCCCTTGCGGAGTCACTGGTTTTCAAGACCAGCTCCTTAAACCACTCGGACACCTCTCCTCGGTGACAAATGATATCATACCATATTCATAACCCGAATGTCAAGCAAATATCCATAAAAATTTTCCTACTTAGCCAAAATTTTAGGTATTGACTCAGCATTTTGCTATTTAACGGAAAGTTTAGACACAATATCACCGTCAGGCACTACAATTGCTGTTTTATAATAGTCGTAAATGACCATTCCGGGCTTTGCTCCCGAAGGTTTTTTAACGTTTTTAGCCGCAGTAAAATCAACCGCAACCTTATTAGAGCCCCTCGCCTTACTGTTGTAAGCCGCAATGATTGCCGCCTCGGTGATAGTCGAGTTGGGAACGTCCTTACCCTCGGTCAAAATAATAGTGTGCGAACCGGGAATTTTCTGCGTATGGAGCCAGATATCACCCTTTGCCGCCTCTTTAAGAGTTAATTTATCGTTTTGCACGTTGTTTCTGCCACAAAGAATGGTAAAGCCGTCAGACGATAGATATTTGAGGTAGGGAACCGAAGTCTTCATCTGCTTTTTATCCGACTTTTTGCGAATGTATCTCTGCTGATAAAGTTCTTCTCGGATAAGCGAGAGCTCAAGCTCGCTTGAAGCTCTTGTTAAGTTATCAAATACGCTATCAATATATAAAAGCTCTTCCTCGCCGCTTTTTATAAGCTCGGAAAGCTTTTTCTCGGCGGTATCAGCCTTGCGGTATTCATTATAATATTTTTGCGCGTTCTGAACTGGAGTGAGCTTTAAATCGAGCGCAATCTCAATCTCTTTTTGCTCCTCATCATAGAAATTTATGAGTTTAACGGAGCTTTGTCCCTTCTCGAGTGCGCTTAGATTGGCGTAAAGTATATCGCCTTTACACCTCAAAATCTCTTTATCCTTGCACTTTTCAAGGTCTTCCTTTTGGTTTGCGAGCTTTCTTGTGATTCTGTCGGAAATATTAGAAAGTGTTTTTAATAAATCTCCGCTTTTTTGCCTAACTCTCTCGAGTCTGTCGCGTTCGGTATAGAAATCGTCAAGCAAAGTGTCAATGCTATCAAAAGGTTTGAGGGTCATTGTGTGACCATACTGATGAATGGGGAAAAAGGAAAAATCCTTGGGAGTTTTGTTTGTGTCGTAAAGAGCGCAAGGCTCGGGATTTTCTAAATATTTTTTAATCTGCGAAACAAAAAAGAATAGTCTATCAAACATATCCTCGCTCATTTCCTCGCAGCGCACATCAATATTTCTTGCGCAGTAAAATGCTATTTCTCTGCAGATAATAGGGGAAAGACCGCTGTAAAGAGAAAGTAGTGCCTTATTTAAAAGTATACCGCCCTGAGCTTCAATGTCGGCTCTAATCTCGCTGTTTTCAAGCTCGAATAAATTTTTCTTATCCTGCTGTGGGGGAAGCTCGTACTTAACCGACGGCAAAACAAACCTAACGCTCGAAACATCGGCGTTTACTCTGCGGATAGAATCTATAATGTGTCCGTTTTCATTTATGAGAATGATGTTGCTGTTGTGCCCCATAATTTCAACACAGAGAGTGAGCACAACGGGATCGGCAAGCTCGTTTAAAACTTCGAAATCCAAAAATAAAACTCTGTCGAGCCCAAGCTGACGAACATTCATGAGCTTTCCGCCCGTGAGATGCTTTCTCAGTAGCATGCAAAACATAGGGGGGACGGGAGGATTTTCGGGACTGTTTTGTGTAAAATGAATTCGCGCGCCCATAGCTCCCGCCGAAATTAAGAGCTTTCCATTTGCGTTTTTAGAGCGAAGCGAGATGATAATAGAGTCGCGCGACGGCTGATAGACCTTTTCAACTCGTGAAAGCGCGAAATTTTCGCACAGATTTCTTGCAATTATAGATAAAGAAACTCCGTCAAGCGCCATTTAATCTCATCCTTTCAGCATTTCTAATATCATACCACAAATTACTTAAGTTTTCAATGCCTAATGCGTTTTTTGAATTGACATTATAAATCTTTATAGTTATAATATATATAAATATATAATGGGGGAGGAATTTGTGTGCATAAAGCGCTTTACCGTAAATGGCGTCCGCAGATTTTTGAGGATGTTATCGGTCAGGATTATATCATAACCGTTTTGAAAAATCAGGTCGCAACGGGAAAAGTGGGGCACGCCTATCTTTTCACAGGCTCGCGAGGAACGGGTAAAACAACCTGCGCCAAAATATTCTCTAAGGCAGTAAACTGCGAATGTAATAATAGCGGTAATCCTTGCCTTGAATGTTCTATCTGTAAAAGCGTTGCCAACTCTTCGGCAATCGACGTTGTTGAAATTGACGCAGCCAGCCACACGGGTGTTGATAATATCCGAGATATAATCGAGGAATCGGCATTCCTGCCTGCTGTTTGTAAATATCGTGTTTATATCATAGACGAGGCGCATATGCTCAGTACAAGCGCATTTAATGCGCTACTGAAAATTATGGAAGAGCCCCCAGCCCATATAATATTTATTTTGGCAACAACCGAGGTGCATCAGGTTCCCGTAACTATCATTTCCCGATGCCAGCGCTTTGACTTTGCAAGAATCCCCGATGAGCTTATCGTTTCTCAGCTTTTAAAGGTAGCAGAGGGCGAAAACATAAACCTCGATAGAGACGCCGCCGAAACCCTCGCCCGCCTTGCGGACGGCGGTATGCGAGACGCACTTTCTCTCTTTGACCAGTGCGCTTCCTTTGATAATAATGTCACACGCGCCGTTGTTTCCAAGGTGTCAGGTCAGGCCGATCGATCCTTTATCGTTGATATGGCAAAAGCTGCCTTAGAACAAAATACAGCAGAGGCATTAAGGCTTACCAAAACTGCCCATAGCGGTTCACTCTCATTTAGCTTTATAACCTCCGAGCTCATCTCTTTTTATCGCGACGTTATGATAGCAAAATCGGTCGGAACCGATGACAAAAGCCTTTTCTCTATGGGAACAGATTTCGAAACTCTTTTAGAGTTTGCAGAGAAGATGGGGCTTGCAGAAATTATGTTCTGCCTCGATATTTTATCCGAAACCCTCAATTCTCTCTCAAAATCCTCCTATCCGAGCGTTTTGTTTGAGCAGTGTATGATAAAGCTTTGCTCGCCCTTTTTAAAGAGCGATAACCAAGCCATTTTAACAAGGCTTGAGAAACTCGAGCGCCGTCTTTCCTCGGTGCCGACAGATTTCTCGCCCTTTAGCTCAGCTCATAAAGCTAAGGCAGAGCCTACAAAGCCCGTCTCGCCGAGTGTTGCACCCAGCGCACCTATAAGCGAGCCCGAGCTTCCAAAAACTCCCGATTCCATTCCCACAGTGCAGACAAGCGCACCATCCCCTGACGGAAGAATGCCTTTTACCGAGTGGGACAGAGTTTTAGAAATTCTCTCTCGCGAGAACCCTCCGCTTTTCGGAACGCTTCGCACATCTAAAGCATTTATCGAAAACGATATAGTTTATATAGACACAAATGATTTCTCGTTTACTGTTTTAAAAGGCAGCGAGCAGAATAGACAAAGCCTTAAAGGTGCAGTTGCTTCAGTTTCGGGAAGACCCTTAAAGATCGCTCAGTATAAGGTTAAGGCTGCCGCTCCAACAAGCAATGCAATGGCGGAAATTCTTAAAAGAGCCGAGCGAAACGGCGTCGATATAAATAAAAACTAAGGGGTTTATTATGAACGAACTCTCTTCAATCTTAGATAAATACAAAACTATCGTGGTGTTTGACACCGAAACCACGGGTCTTAACTTTGGCACTGATAGAATTATCGAGCTTGCCGCACTGAAAATCCAAAAGGACGAGCGCGGCCGCGTGGTATTTACACAGGAGCTTGACGAATTTATAGAGCTCCCCGAGGGTCAGACACTCGATCCCTTCGTTGTAAACCTTACCGGCATTACAGACGAAATGCTAAAAGAACACGGTATATCCTACGAAAAGGCGGCAAAACTCTTTTTCGATATGATTGACGATGGACCTACGCTGTTAGTCGCCCACAACGCTCAATTTGACCTTATGTTTACAAGAAAGCTCTTAAAGGGAATGAAGCTCACTCATGGCCTCGATTTCCTCGATAGCTTAACGGTTTATAAGGATCGCAGACCATATCCGCACAAGCTTCTTAACGCCATCACCGCTTACGGGCTTGACGGCAAGGTTCAAAACAGCCACCGCGCCATTGATGATGTTAAGGCGCTCGCCGAAGTTCTAATGGCGATGGACTGTGAAAGACCCGACTTAGAGCAGTACATAAACCTTTTCGGTTTTAATCCGAAGTATGGAATTAGCGGCTGCAAAATTAAAGGAATCAGATATGTCCCTCAGGCGTATCACGATAAAAAAACACTCGTTGAGGAAACCCTTTATTCTTATTTAAGGCGCGTTCCTTCAGCAGAGGTCTAAACATAGAAAGGAAAGATAAAAATGAAAGCAAGACTTCCTCAGGGCTACGGCTCAGGCGGTATGAACCCCAACAATATGATGAAACAAGTTCAGAAAATGCAGGCTGATATGCAGGCAGCTCAGGAGGCACTCGAGCAGAAAGAGTACACCTCAGTTGTCGGTGGCGGCGCCGTTGAAATCACTATGACAGGCAAAAAGAACGTTACCTCAATCAAGATTAAACCCGAGGTCGTTGATCCCGACGATGTCGAGATGCTCGAGGATCTCGTTATGGCCGCAGTTAACGATGTTATTGAAAAGGTCGAGGCTGACAGCAACGAAACCATGGGTGCAATCACAGGCCAGATGCCCAATATTCCCGGACTTTTCTAATCTTTAATTCCGAAAGGAAATCTTATTATGAGCTATACGGTTCCAAGTCTTACAAAGCTTATAGAACAATTTGAAAAACTTCCCGGTATCGGCAGAAAATCGGCTCAGAGAATGGCATTTTTTGTTCTCTCTCAGCCCTATGAAAAGGCAGAGGAATTTGCAAAAGCGCTCGTTTCGGCGCATAAATCTATTCGTCGCTGTAGTGTCTGCTGCAACCTTTCTGAAACCGAAACCTGTCCCGTCTGCTCCGATCCTATGCGTGATAGAACAACCATCTGCATAGTCGAGAGCCCGAGAGACGTTATGAGCTTTGAGAGGGTAGGGGAATATAGAGGACTTTACCACGTCCTTCACGGACTCATTTCCCCTCTTGATAATATCGGTCCCGACGCAATTTGCTTAAAGGAACTTACTCTTAAGCTCGACGAGGGCGAAATCAAAGAGGCGATTTTGGCAACCGGCGCAACAACCGAGGGCGAAGCAACCGCTATATATATTTCAAATAAGATATTAAAACCGCGCGGCATTAAAGTAACAAGACTTTCCTATGGAATCCCCATCGGAAGTAACCTTGAATATGCCGACGAAATGACTCTACTTAGAGCCTTAAAAGATAGAAACGAATTCTAATTTAGTAAAACTATTTAAGGAGGTGAGCAAATGGCTGAGGAAAAGAACAGAAGCATAACCCAGAATAGAAAAGCCTTTCACGATTATTTTATCGATGAAAGCTTTGAAACGGGAATTGAGCTTTTCGGAACAGAAGTAAAGTCCATTCGCTTGGGAACTGTCAATTTAAAGGACTCCTACTGCGAAATTGATAAAGGCGAGCTGTTTGTTCACGGAATGCATATAAGTCCCTATGAAAAGGGCAATATATTTAATAA
>JAZRHT010000053.1:0-3847 GCA_045644905.1 Oscillospiraceae bacterium | reverse complement strand
GGAATATCGGTTACGTCCACCATCATCTGGTCCATACATATTCTGCCGACTATCTTTGCGCTTTTGCCACAAATATGTACGCTTCCATTTGCATAGGAGCGGTGATATCCGTCACTATATCCGCAAGGGATTGTTGCAATTCTCATTTCCTTTTGAGCAGTAAAGGTTGCGCCGTAACTGATGCTTTCGCCTTTTTCGACACTCTTTACGTGCGAAATGGGAGCGATTAACTGCATAGCGGGTTTTAGCCCCTTGTAGCTTTCGGTGTCCTTGCTGTCAGGCGCAAGACCGTAAAGGGTTATTCCCGCTCTTACCATATCCATCTGAAACTCAGGGAATCGGAAAATGGCGGCGCTGTTACAGCAGTGCCGTGTTTTTATCTCAATGCCTGCATTTTCTATGTCGCTTAAAAAGGCGCAGAATTTTTTATACTGATTTTTTGTGTACTCAACGCCCGCATCACTATTAACATCAGCGCAGGAAAAATGAGTAAATGCGCCCAAAACCTCTATCCCTGAAAGGCGAGCCGAGTTTATGGCGTCATCGGAAGATTTAAAGCCGATTCTCCCCATTCCTGTGTCAAATGCAAGGTGTGTTTTGACCTTGACCGAATATTTCTCGCAATTTTTTGAAAGTTCTTTTGCAAAATCAAAGCCGTAAAGAGCCTGAATTATATTATTATCCGAAAGGGTTTTGGCATCTTGTGGATGCGTAAAGCCGAAAATAAGAATTTCACAATCGGGGATGGCTGAGCGGATTTCGAGAGCCTCAGAAAGGCGAGCAACACCGAAATTTCTAACACCGAGGCTATAAAGCTTTTTGGAAACCTCAACCGCTCCGTGTCCATAGGCATCCGCCTTGACCACCGCCAAAATCTTAGTATTTTCTTTCAGATTTGAGCGGATAAGCTCAAAATTATGCTCGATATTTTCAAGGCTTATAAACGCCGTTGTACCTGTCAAGACACTATTCCCCCTTTCGATTTATTAAAAATCTTCCAAGGCGATCCTTGGAAGATTTTAGTTTAAGACACCTTTGCAATTTTAATTCCCTTATAATAGTGGGTGAGAATTTGTTGGTAGTTCCATTTATCCTTATCGGCATAGAAATGCGCGCCCCACTGCGAAAGACCAACGCCGTGTCCGTAGCCCTTGGTTTCGAAGGTAAAGCTGCCGTTTTTATAGGTTACTGTAAAATTGGCACTGCGAAGTCCGAAAAGGCTTCTTGCGGTGTTACCGCCGATGGATTTACCGCAAATATTAACGGTTGCAACGTAGCCGCCACTGGAATAGCTTGTGATTTTAAACCAAGTACTTGGATCGCCCGAGGGGGTGATACCATACTTGGATTTCATCTTACTGATAACGGTATCCTCAGATACAACCTTATACGCAAGCCAATTTGATTTAATTTTGCTTGTGGTGTATTTGCCGCTTGAAAGGTCGTAGTAATCGGCGAGATAATCGTATTTACTCTCCACACTTACCAAATATGCTCTTGCGCCGCCCCAAACCTCTTTTGATGACTGGGTTCTGCCGCCTGCACTTGCGTGATAAGGGGAGTAAATTGCCTTGCCGTTATAGGTCATAATAATATTATAAACCTCTTCAACAGCCTTATCGATTTTGCCACCCTTCTTATAGGATGACTTATAGCCAACCGAGGGAATGGATTTTTGATCGTTGTAATATTTAATATAGGTGTGAGTTGCAACAACCTGAGCCTTGATAGCCTCGTAATGCATAGCGTCGTTCACCTCGTTGGAAACAACGTGCTTTAGCGCCTCTTTTACTGGAAGGCTATAACTGACTCCACCCGAGGTAAACTTTAAAACCTCACCACTGTCGTTTGAGTTTGCGGGAGGGACAGGCTTTGCCTGAGAGCTTACCTGAGGAGGCTTGGACGGGGTTGTGCTTGCAGGCTTTTGCGAGCTTACGGGCTTCTGAGAGCTTGCAGGCTTATTGGATGATGAAGGCGCTTGCGATGAGGGTTTCTGCGACGACGAGCCGCCCTGACTAGACGAGGGGGAAGAAGGCGACGGAGTTGTTGTGCTCGCTGTCGGCTTTTTCTTTACGTCGGTAGGCTTTAAGGCCTCATCCTTAACCTCTAATATTTCGAAATCGTTTTCGATTTCGGCAGTTTCGATTTCCTCGAAGAATTCATTTTGACCGGAGAGGGCATTTGAATCCTCGACAATATAGTCTATCGGGGCCATTTTTTCTGCCGCCGGGGCCGAGGCCGCACTGAGCAGGATGCAGGCAACAAGGCCTACCGCCGCGATAGAAATTCTGAAACTTGACTTCATACGATTCTCCTTTTTTAAGAAAGTTACACCGCTTTTAAATCAATTCTAAGATATTATACACTAAAATTTTCAAAAAATCAATTTTTTAGAGCAACTTTCTGTTTTGCTACAGCATATTGCACATATATATCATTTTAAAATAGGTATATATGGTTATTATGCACAATAAATTTGAGCATTTTGCCCAATTTAAGTATTGACAGTGAAATCTCGATATAGACAATTTGCAGAAAAGCATATCGAAAAATTCAAGAAATTTTATATTTTTTTCAAAAAACACTTGATTTTAGTAAAATTATTTGATAGAATATCAATGTTAATGTCGCGATGTAATTTTAGGGCGCGGCTTCAATTTAAAAATTATAAAAGCTGCGGCTTTTTAAAACGCATCAAGGAGGTGCATTTTCATGGCAAAATGCGATATCTGCAACAAAGGAGTTACCTTTGGAATCAAAGTTTCCCACTCTCACAGACGTTCTAACAGAACCTGGAAACCCAATGTTATGAGAGTTAAGGCAATCGTTGACGGCAAGCCCTGCCACATTCACGTTTGCAGCCGTTGCCTTCGTTCCGGCAAGGTTACCCGTGCTATCTAATTGTAATTAGAATTTTAAAAGGAGAGGTCATGAGACCTCTCCTTTTTTCTTTTTATTTTATTTTCTTGATAATTCCCTTTATCTGCCTTATGATAACTGAAATTTCTTTGTTTGGTCTGCCCTTTAAACCTTTAACGAGCGAGAGCAGCTGTTCCGCCGCACCAACAAGCTCCCTATAGAGCGAAGCCGCTTTTTCGCCGCCGCTCACTATTTCGACAATAGGAACACCCTCGGTAACTACCTCTAAATTATCGTCAAAGAGGCTGTAAACCGTTCCGCTGTAGGGAGCAAAGCTTTGGTATCCGAGCTCCTTGAGTGTGCTTTCAAAGGCGGTGCAGGAATCGTGGTCGCCATGGTTTACAAAAACTCGTTTAGGCTTTTTCTCAAAGCCAGAAAGCCAGCTGAGAAGCCCGTTTTTATCAGCGTGACCGCTGACGCCGGGCAAATAACTTATTTCGGCATTGACTTCGATCTCCTCGCCAAAAAGCTTTACCTTCTTAGCGCCCTCATAGATAATTCTACCGAGCGTTCCCTCTGCCTGATAGCCGACAAAGAGAATGGTGGATTCAGGTCTATATAGATTGTGCTTTAAATGGTGGCGGATTCTGCCAGCCTCGCACATTCCACTGGCCGAAATTATGACCTTGGGGTTGGGGTTATCGTTAATCGCTTTTGACTCGGCGCTTGTCTTGGAAAGGGTAAGACCCTCAAACCAAAATGGATTTATTCCTTTTTTAACAAGCTCTGCCGCCTCGTTATCAATAGAATCAATGTTGGTCTGAATGTAAATCTTGGTAGCTTCCTCGGCAAGAGGACTGTCGACATAAACCTCAAACTGACCGAATCCCGAGACAAGCCCGTCTTCTTTTATGCGGCGCAGGTAATATAGAATTTCCTGAGTTCTGCCCACAGCAAAGGACGGAATGACAACGTTTCCGCCGCGGCG
>JAZRHT010000052.1:0-9824 GCA_045644905.1 Oscillospiraceae bacterium | reverse complement strand
CGAAATAGCCCTGGATAAATACGATAGGAGTTCCCTTATCGCCCGAGCCGGAGGTAAGATCGCAGAGGGAACCTATAAGATCGGTAAGTCTTCTGGGGGTTGTGCCCTCGGAATCCATTTTTCCGACAAGGTTATTATCCTTTTCCTGAATCTTGCCCTTTATAGCCTCTTTAAGAGCGTCACCCTCAAGACCAGAGAACTCGTTATCTGCAAGATATTTGAGCTTGAGCTCGTTGGGGGTTCCTTCAAGGCCGCTTGTATATGCAGGGGAAACTACGGGGTCAGCAAGCTCCCAGATTTTTCCGACGGGATCTTTAAATGCGCCGTCGCCATAAACCATAACCTCGATATTTTTGCCGGTTGCATCATAAAGCTTCTTTTGAATTGCGTCAACAACGATCTGGCAATCACGAGGGAATAGCTTAACCTTATCCTCAGTTGCTTTATTAGAGCCTAAAAGACCATAATCAGCATTAAAGCCGCTACCATTTATAGACTCGCTTAAAATATCATCAAGACCCAGAATAATCTCGCCGCCTGCATTTTTAAGGAGTCTCTTTGTTCTTTTTCTTGTGTGAATATCGCAGCAGAGAACATTCTTTGTGTAATCAAGAATTGCCTTGGGGTTGTTTGCGAAAATAATCTCGCACTCTGCTCCGCACTCTTTTACGAGGTTCTCATAATACTCAACATAGTCAACACCGGTAAAGGTGTGCTTTTCGTATCCGAAAAGCTCACGATATTTAGAAAGCGAAAGAACGTCCTTATAAGGATCAACACCCTTTTCGTCGAGTGCGTCGAGGGAAATCAAATGGTTTCCAACCTCGTCCGAGGGGTATGACAGCATAAGCACGACCTTTTTAACGCCCTTTGCGATTCCGCGAAGGCAGATTGCAAAACGGTTACGGCTTAGGATAGGGAAAATAACACCGACAGTTTCGCCGCCAAATTTAGCCTTAACATCCTGTGCAATATCATCCACACTCGCATAGTTGCCCTGCGCTCTTGCAACGATAGCCTCAGTCATGGCAACAATGTCACGCTCATGAAACTCGAAGCCTGCATCCTCTTTTGCCTCTAAAATCGAGTTAGTTACGATCTCGACGATATCATCGCCAGCCTTAATGATGGGGGCACGGACACCTCTTGAAACTGTGCCTATCATACGACTCATAGAAAACCTCTCCTTTGTATAATGACAAACCAAAAATTTAATGTGACAATAAATTATATCATTATACAAGAAACTTTTCAATATTTTTATTAAAAAAAGTTAGTTTTTTTCAAATCCCACAAGTAGTCCGCCTTTTTCAGCATAAAAGCTGCAAAGCCCTGCGCAGGTTGTTATTTTCACGTTTGCCATAGGAAGCTTATTGTGAATAAGTTCTCTTAAAAAGAAGGCAGCCTTTTTATTAAAGCAATGAGAAATAATAACCTTGCCATTCTTAAGTCCCTCAGCCTTGAGGGTTTCTAAAATGAAGTCTAACGCTTTGGCTTCGCCTCGACATTTTGAAAGAGTTTGCAGGTCGCCTACTTCGCTTGCCTTTCCGACAACTCTGATGCCAAGAAGTCCCGCCATTTTTGCGACAAGGGGACTTACTCTGCCGTTATTAGCAAGGTTTTTCATTGACTCGAGCATAAATATAAGACCTGTTCTGCTCGAATAGTCGTTTAATTTATCGCAAATATCCTCAAATTCAAGTCCCTCTAAAACGAGCTCTTTTATTTTCTCTATAAAGAGCACCATTTCAGGTCCTGTCGAGAGAGAATTTAAAACGAAAACCTTGCGATCAGGGTACTTTTCCTCGTAGGTTTTCTTTGCCATCATAGCGGCATTGAAGCTTCCTGACAAGGTGGCGGTTATAGTTATACAAAAAACATGCTGAGCCTCTCCGAAGGCGCTAAGATAGTCGCTTTCATTAGGGCAGGAGGTCGAAGATTTTCCGTTATAGGAAAAAAGGTCGTCGACCATTTCCTTGACATTCAAATTATTATCGTCAACATATTCTTTTTCTGCAGTTATTATTTTAAGAGGCACGGATTCAAAGGCAATGCCCGAAACCTCGGGGATATCAGCCGAGGAATCTGCAATTATTTTAATTTGACTAAGTTCCATTGATAGCATCCTTTCGCGCGGATTTTATAAATTACACACGCTATTATACGCTATGACTCATCAACACTCAACCTACCCTCACTTCCCGTCTCTCTCCTCTTGAATTTCGATTAGTAGAGTTGTCTTTTTGCCTCTCTACCCACAGTAGAGTTGGCTTGAAACTGCGATAAAATGCAACAAAAAAGGACTGTTTTTTATTAAAACAGTCCTTTTAGGAAGGTATATAGTTCTATAAATCCGCCATGCGGATAAATAGCAATATCAGTGTTCTCCTTATTGATTAAATTATCGGTTAGGAGAAAAGTTTTAATTCCAAGCTTTTCTGCGACCATATCGTCCGACACATCATTTCCTATCATAACGCATTCCTCTGCATTAAGAGAAAGTCGGCGGAGAATTTCTTTGTAGTACTCGGGGTTTGGTTTGCAATAGCCTATATTTTCATATGTAGTGTAAAGTTCGAAATCACTCGGGGAAAGACCTGCCCACCTGATTCGGCTCTCGGTTGCAATTGCGGGGAAAATGGGGTTTGTAGCAAGCACACATCTTATGCCTTTTTCTTTTAGCATATCAATAATTTTCTTAGAATTTTCATTAAAGCCGCATACTTCTTTTACTTTATCAAAATCGCATCTGTAAAAATCCTCAAAATACGACTCGTCTTCCCTTTTATCCTCGCCATAAATCTTGCTAAAGCATTCCCAGAAGGCATCTTCGTTTGTTTTGCTGCCGTTATTTTTAATCATCGCGCCCGTCCCCTGCCAAATAGCTGAGATGAGCTTTTCGGGGTCGTAGCCTATTTTGGAAAGTCTTTGCGCAATGCCTTTAAAATAGGCCTTTACAAAAACATCCTGATCCATTGGGAGCAGAGTGCCATCCAAGTCAAACAATACTGCCTTAATAGACATTATAAAATCCCTTTCTTATCTTTCTTTTCCGACAAAGAAAAGTGCAAGCGTGCCAGGGCCCGAATGCGCGCCGATTACTGTTCCGACATCGGTTATAATCTGCGTTTTAGCGCCGCTCTTCTCTTCTATCATATTAGCGAGCTTCTGCGCATCATCTATGCAGTCCGCCTGAGAAATGAAGATAGTGCTATCCTCTTTATTCTCAGAAAGTTCTAAGTATTTATCGCAAAGAGACGCAATAGACGCGTGACGTCCACGAATAGTTCCCATTTTAATGAGCTTGCCGTCATTGTCAACGTGCATAATGGGTTTAATGCCGAGAGCCTTGCCGATAAGCGCAACCGCGGGACTTACCCTGCCGCCTCTTTTGAGGTAAACAAGGTCATCAACCGTAAACCAATGGCAAAGCTTTAATTTAATGCTTTCAATATAATCAGCAACCTCACTAAGAGTGGCTCCACCGTTTTTCTTTTGTACAGCAAAGTAAACAAGCATTCCCTGACCTGCTGAAGCTGCGAGAGTGTCAACTATGCGGATTTCTCTTTCGGGATATTTTGAGGAAAGCTCATCTGCAGCAATACGAGCACTGTTGCAGGTTGTGCTAAGTCCCGAAGAGAATGCAAGGTATAGAACATCTTTTCCCTCAGAAAGAGCCTTTTCAAACTCTTTTTCGAAGGTGTCGGGGTTGATTGCAGCAGTTTTTGCAATGCCGCCCTCTTTCATCTTTCCGTAAAACTCTGAAATATCCATATCGCTGTTGAGGTACTCTTTTTCCTCGCCCTCAAAGCGAAAGCTAAGCTCTATGTTTTCTATTCCCCACTCTGAGAGAACATCTGATTTAATATCGCAAGCTGAATCTGTAAAAATAGTAAAGTTACTCATAGTCTTACTCCTTTAATGTTAGTTGGGAAGTCCCTCTTCGCTGAGTTTTTTTAGATTTTCAGAAAAAGAATCTAAAACCTCATAGAAAATCTCTCTTTTTTCGTCACTCACGTTCATTCCGGCATGATAAACTGCAAGGCAAGCTCGTTCTCTTACATAGTCGGCCGCTTTTTTACCCTCGCCCGTGAGCTTAAAGGCGCCCTTATAGGTGCCGCTGCTAACTCCCTCTTTGGAAACAAGTCCCTTTTTCTCCATTATGGACATCATTCTTGAAACGTCGGCTTTGTCACGGCTACAAAGTTTACATAGCTCGGAGGCGGTGAGCCCGTCTGGATATTTGTCCATAGTTACAAGATAGACAGAATGTATGCCCTTTAATCCGTATTTTTCCATTTCGTCCGCAGCGATCTTATGCCAATATTTAGAAAGCTCCGAAACTCCTTTTGAAAACCGCTCAAATCTATCTACCATTCGCTTGTTCTCCTTTAAATTGTTGAGTTGTCAACAATTTAATTATACACCTTTGTTTTTGCCATGTCAACAATTTTTGAAGATAAAACCTCCGACAAAATCGGCGGTTTTATTACAGCTTAAGGTCATCATTAGCGGGATTATTAAGAAGCTTGCCCTCATCGGAAAACCTCGAGCCATGGCAAGAGCAGTCCCACGAGTGTTCAAATTTGTTCCATTTAAGAGCGCATCCTAAATGTGGGCAACGAGGCGCAGAAAACGTAAGGAGGCCACTTGCCGCCTCAAATGCGTTACAGGCAAGTTGGGGGTGAAGCATATTTCTGGAGGGCGAAAAAAGATGTGCGTATGGGCTTTCTTTGTCGAGCGCAAGATCGCAGAGAATTTCGGATGCAATAAGCGAGGTTGTCATCCCCCACTTATTAAAGCCGCTTGCGACGAGTAAATCCGGCGTGGTTTTGGAGTACTGGCCGATATAGGCAATCGAGTCGAGCGACATACAGTCCTGCGTTGCCCAATTAGAAACTATTTTAGCCTTGGGATAATGTGCCTTTGTAAAGGCTATAAGCTCGCCGTAGCTACCGCCGTTTTTACCTGTTCGGTGACTACCGCCGCCGAGCAAAAGTAAATCTCCGTAATTTCTAAAGGAAAATCCCTTTAAATCCTCGTCTACATACATTCCGTTTAAGGTTTCGGCGCCCTTTAGCGCGAGCACATAAGACCTATGCTGATACATTTTCAAAAAATAGCCGCCGTGATTATTGATAAAAGGAAAGTGTGTGGCGACGATAATCTTTTTTGCCTTGATTTTACCGCGGTTCGTTTTTACGGTACGTCCCTCAAAGGCCAGAGCCTGCGTGTTTTCAAAGATATTTAGCCCCCGTGAAATATGCGATGCAAATTTATACGGATTAAACTGAGCCTGATTTCTAAATTTTATCGCTCCGATAACTGTTACGGGTAGCGGAAGCTCTTTTTTATACACCGCATCCGCACCTATGCATTGAAGGGCTCGTAATTCTTTTTGCACGCGGCTTTTATCTGTATGGCAAAAAACATAATTATCCTGCTTTTCAAAGTCGCAATCTATGTTTTTGCACATTTCTTCATATTTCTTTATTGCCCGAGTATTTATATTGTAATACTGCTTTGCCGCCTCAACGCCGTATTTCATTATAATTTTATCATAGATAAAGCCGTGTTGAGCTGTTATTTTGGCGGTTGTATTTGCCGAAACGCCAGAGAATATTCTCCCTCTTTCGATAAGAACATAGTTTATTCCAAGTTCAGAAAGTCTCTTTGCACAAAGTAGTCCCGTTATGCCGCCGCCGATTACAAGAACGTCGGTTTTAATATCACCCGAGAGCGCATCAAAGGACGGCATATTTCCGCTTTGAGTCCACAAATTATTCATATTATCACCCATTTTATTATGGGCAGTTTTTTGCATTTTAATAATTTGACAAAGCGCCTTTATAGAGGTATAATTATTTATATATATCTATATTTTGCACTATCCCCGAGCTTACTAAATAAATTTTCGGAGATTTAAAAATGAAAAAATTAAGAGTGGTTTTAATTAGATCAAATTCGGTCGCACCCGATCCACCGGTTGAAAAAGTTGCAGATGCACTTTTAAAGGCAGGTCACAGTGTTCAAATTCTCGCGTGGGATAGACTTAACGAAGATGGCGGTACCATTAGATTGAAAAGCGGAAATGCGCCTATTGTAAGATTTAAAATCCCTGCAAAATTTGGCGCAGGAATGAAATCCTTTATTCCTCTTTTTAAATTCCAGGGCGCTATTTTAAAATGGCTGAAAAAGCACAGAAATGAATACGACGTTATACACGCATTTGATTTTGATACAGGTCTTGCCGCCAAAATGGCAGCAAAAAAATATCGCAAAAAGTTTATTTACCATATCCTCGACTTTTATATTGACTCACACGGATTTGAAAACAAAGGGTTTGGAAAGATCATAAAAAAGCTGGAATTTTCAGTTATAAACTTTGCTGACGAAACTATAATTTGCACAGAAAAAAGAGCTGAGCAGATTGAGGGCAGTAGCCCTAAAAAACTCACTGTTGTGCACAACACTCCGCAGTACAACGCCGGCGATGACGAAGCCTTTGAAGTCCGCGGCAGTAGTAACAAGATCAAAATTGTTTACGTTGGAATACTTGCAGGCTCGAGGTTCATTAGAGAAATTGCAGATTTTGTCAAGGACGATGAGCGATTTGAATTCCACATCGGTGGCTTTGGCAGAATGGAAGAAGAACTTTCGCAGTATGACGAAAAATTCGATAACATCTTCTTTTACGGTAAGCTCCCCTACAATAGCACGCTTGCGCTTGAAAGGTCCTGCGATATTATGACGGCGATTTACGACCCTGCCATTCCCAATCACAGATATGCCGCCCCTAACAAATTTTACGAATCGATTATGCTCGGTAAGCCCGTTATTATGGTTAAAAACACGGGATTTGACGACATTTTAGAAAAGAATCAAAACGGAATACTCATCGATTTTTCAAGGGAAGGCTTAAGCGAGGCTTTAAACTCCCTTGTCGATGAAAAGCTCAGGGAAAAAATGGGTAAAGCAGGAGCGGAAATATACAAAAGCACCTATTCCTGGGATGTTATGGAAAAGAGAATTTTTGACACCTACGCAAATTTATAAATATAAAGAACGAGGTAATTTGCATTGAAAAAGGTTATGCTCTGCTTCGGCACAAGACCCGAAGCCATAAAAATGTGTCCGCTTGTGAATGAGCTTAAAAAAAGAGAAAGCATTAAAACCATCGTTTGCGTCACCGGTCAGCACAGACAGATGCTCGATCAGGTTTTAAGAGCGTTTGACGTTACTGCCGATTACGACCTTTCGATAATGCGCGACAAACAGACACTTTTTGACGTTACCACCAATATTCTAAATAAAATTAAGCCTATTTTAGAGAGCGAAAAGCCAGACGTTGTGCTTGTGCACGGAGACACCTCTACAACCTTTGTTGTCTCACTCGCCTGCTTTTATCTGCAAATCCCCGTGGGACACGTTGAGGCAGGACTGCGGACCTACAACATTTACTCCCCCTTCCCCGAGGAATTTAATAGACAGGCCGTTTCAATTATTTCAAAATTCAACTTCGCTCCCACCCTTTTATCGAGGCAAAACCTACTTGCCGAGGGTAAAAGTGAACAAAACATTTTCGTTACGGGAAACACCGCTATTGACGCTCTTAAAACAACTGTACGTGAGGACTACACCCACAGTGAGCTCGAATGGGCAAGGGATTCCCGCCTTATTATGATAACTGCGCACAGGCGAGAAAACCTTGGAGAGCCTATGCGAAATATGTTTAGAGCAATCCGCAAGGTTATGGAAGAGCACCCCGATTTAAAGGCAATTTATCCCATTCACATGAATCCTCTTGTCAGGGAAAATGCAGAAAAGGAGCTTTCGGGATGCGATCGAATTCACATCATCGAGCCTCTCGACGTTTTGGATTTTCACAATTTTCTTGCACGTTCCTATCTCATTTTAACCGATTCGGGCGGAATTCAAGAAGAGGCTCCCAGTCTTGGTAAGCCGGTTTTAGTTATGCGTGACACAACCGAACGCCCCGAAGGTATCGAGGCGGGAACACTTAAGCTCGTTGGCACAGAGGAAGAAGAAATCTACAAAACTTTCAGCAAACTCCTTTGCGACAAGTCGGCTTATGAGGCTATGTCAAAAGCCTCAAATCCTTATGGTGACGGCTTTGCAAGCGAGCGAATCGCAGACATTTTAGAAGGTAAAACACCCAGAAAATTCCTATAAAAATTATAAAAGGAAGATTTTTTTTGAAAATTTTATTCGTTGCGCAGAATCTTAAGATGGGCGGCATACAAAGGGCTCTTGTTAACACCATAAAGATGCTCAAAAACACCCATCCTGACACCGAGATTGAGGTTTTTTCTTTTGCTGACGGCGAGCTCTCCGCTCTTATTTCCGACAGTGTAAAAATAACCTATGCAAGCCGCTCGCTTTCGCTACTTTTAACTCCTCTTAGTGAAATCAAAAATAGTGGCAAGCTTTTCGATATTATCATAAGATACTGCCTTATAATTGCCGCAAAGCTCTTTGGCACCGAGAAGGTTTACAGACATCTTTTTAAAAAGCAGAAAAAGCTCCCGAAATACGATATGGCAATATCCTATTTCAACGACGTTTTTAGCGGTATTTCAAACAAGGGAACAAACCTTTTTGTTTCAGATTATGTAAGCGCTGACAGAAAAATTGCCTGGGTTCACACTGACCCAATAAAAGCAAATTTCGACGTTGAAAAATGTGCGGTTATATACAAACCTTTTGATAAAATTGTTTGTGTTTCCAACGCTATTAAGATGGTTTTTGATGAAATACTTCCCGTTTTCGCCGATAAAACCTGCGTTGTTTACAATGTTTTTCCCTCCGAGGAAATTATTAAGAGCGCAGATAAGCTAAGCACCGATTTTGATAAATCCATATGCAATCTCGTTACGGTTGGCAGAGCGGATAACTCCACCAAACGAATTGACAGAGCCCTGGAGGTTTGCGTGCTTCTTAAAAAAGAGTACGGCCTTTCCTTTAAATGGAGATTTATCGGCGATGGGCCTGACCTTGAAAAAAACAAGCAATTTGCAATAGAAAAGGATATCTGCGACGTTACCGAATTTTTGGGTAATAAAAATAATCCCTATCCATACGTTAAAAACTCGGATATCTTTGTTTTAACCTCGGATTACGAGGGTTATCCCATGGTTGTTTGCGAGGCTATGATTTTGGGTGTTCCCGTTGTTACAACGCCGTTTAGAGCGGTGGCGGAGATAATAGATGACGGAATAAACGGAATTGTTGCTACAATTTCGCCCTCAGATATCGCAAAAAAACTTGCCGACGTTATGAATAGCAGACAGCTTCTTGAAAATATGACTCTTTCCCTAAAAAAAGGAAGTAGCATAAACTTGCTTTGGAATGAGCAAATTGATTTTATACTAAATTAAAATCGGAGATTTTGTATGAACTTTTTAGAGATAGCAGAAAAAAGGCAGTCCTGCCGAAAATACGACCCTCAGAGAGAGGTCGAAAGCGAAAAATTAGATAGAATCTTAAGGGCGGCTCAGCTCTCGCCTTCTGCCTGCAACGGTCAGCCCTATCTTCTGACGGTTTGCAAGGGCGAAACTGCCCAAAAGGTTGCGAAAGCGACTCAAGGAATGGGAATAAATGCGTTTGCTCCGCAAGCTCCCGTTCTGATTGTTATTTCAGAAGAGCCTTATGTTAAATCGGCTGCGCTCGGCGCAAAGCTCAAAGGCAACGATTACCGCTCCATTGATATTGGAATTGTTGCGGCATATATAACAGCTCAGGCAGAGTCCGAAGGACTTGCAACCTGCATTTTAGGCTGGCTTGACAGTGAAAAGATTTGTGAA
>JAZRHT010000051.1:0-3158 GCA_045644905.1 Oscillospiraceae bacterium | reverse complement strand
AAAAACGGAAAAAATAAGCTCATCGAAGGCAAAAAGGAATCTCTTATTCACAGATTCTTTAAGCAGCTTTGTGAACCTATGACAATTATTCTGCTTGTTGCCGCCGCAATTTCGGCAGGCGTCGAGATTTATAACGGCCTGCAGCACGGATTTGAGTTTCCTGCTGACGTTGTAATTATCCTTGCCGTTGTTCTTATCAATGCCGTTCTCGGTGTGTTCCAGGAGAGCAAAGCAGAAAAGGCTATCGAGGCACTTCAGGAAATCGCCGCTGCAACCTCTAAGGTAATTCGTGATGGCAAGCAGATTACTGTTAAGAGTGAAGACCTTGTTGTCGGTGACGTTATCGTATTAGAAGCCGGCGATGCTGTCCCTGCCGATGCAAGAATTATCGAGTGCGCCAGCCTTAAAATTGAGGAAGCCGCTCTTACGGGCGAATCCGTCCCAGTAACCAAGCAGGAAGAGGCTCTTACTGCAGGTGCAAACGGCGACGTTGCTCTCGGCGACCGCAAAAATATGGTCTTTATGGGAAGCACAGTTGTTTACGGTAGAGGTAAGGCTGTTGTAGTTGCAACAGGTATGGAAACCGAAATGGGTAAAATTGCCGACGCTCTTAGTAAGGCTCAGGAGGGTAAAACTCCCCTTCAGATTAAGCTCGCAGGTCTTTCCAAAATACTGACCTATCTTGTTATCGGCATCTGCGTTGTTATTTTCGGAGTTCAGCTTTTCCAGCTCGGCATTAACTTTGAGGCAATCCTTTCCTCCTTTATGCTCGCAATCTCTCTCGCTGTTGCCGCAATCCCTGAGGGTCTTGCAACAGTTGTTACCATCGTTCTTTCCATCGGCGTGACCAATATGTCAAAGCGCAGCGCAATTATCAGAAAGCTCACCGCTGTTGAAACTCTCGGCTGCACACAGATTATCTGCTCTGACAAAACCGGTACTCTTACTCAGAATAAGATGACAGTTGTTGAGCATTATGGTAGCGATGAGGGTCTTATCGCAAACGCTATGTCACTCTGCTCGGATGCTGAATTTGATGTTGAGGCTAAAACCGCTATCGGCGAGCCTACCGAGTGTGCTCTTGTAAACTTCGCAGAAAAGCTCGGCCTTTCTAAAAACGAGCAGAAAAATATCTTTGTTCGTATAGGTGAAGTTCCTTTTGATTCCTCGAGAAAAATGATGACAACCGTTCACAAGAAAGAGGACGGCAGCCTCATTCAGTTTACAAAGGGCGCTCCCGACGAGGTTTTAAAGAGATGTGTATTTGCTCTTATCGACGGTAAGGAAGTAGAACTTACTGACGAAATCCGCACCGACATCCTTAATGCAAACAAGGCTATGGCGGACAAGGCGCTCCGTGTTCTTTCTATCGCTAAAAAAGACCTCGATGCCGAGCCTTCGGTTTACGAATCCGAGGCGGTTGAAAATAACCTCTGCTTTGTAGGTCTTGTCGGAATGATCGACCCCGTTCGCCCCGAGGTTAAGCCCGCCATTGACGAATGCCGCACCGCTGGTATCAGACCTATTATGATTACAGGTGACCATAAGGACACCGCTGTTGCTATAGCAAAAGAGCTTGGAATTATCGATGATGCTGCTCAGGCTATAACAGGTGCTGAGCTCGATAACATTTCGGATGAAGATTTCGAAACCGAGGTTGAAAAATATTCAGTTTACGCACGCGTTCAGCCCGAGCATAAGACAAGAATTGTAAATGCTTGGAGAAAGAAGGGCAAGGTCACCGCTATGACTGGTGACGGCGTTAACGATGCTCCTTCTATTAAAAATGCCGACATCGGCGTTGGAATGGGAATCACCGGTACCGTCGTTACAAAGAACGTTGCCGATATGATTCTTGCTGACGATAACTTTGCAACCATTGTTTCGGCAGTAGGCGAGGGAAGAAGAATTTACGATAATATCCGTAAAGCAATTCAGTTCCTCTTAGCCTCCAATCTCTCCGAGGTTCTCTCCATTTTCTTTGCAACCCTCTTAGGCTTTACAATCTTCCAGCCCGTTCATCTTCTTTGGATAAATCTCATTACCGACTGCTTCCCCGCACTTGCGCTCGGTATGGAAAAGCCCGATGCTGACGTTATGAACAGAAAGCCCCGCTCCTCTAAGGAAGGCATTTTTGCAGACGGACTTGGATTTGCAGTTTTCTATCAGGGACTTCTTGTTACCATCATCACAATCGCATCCTACCTTATCGGTAGAGACTTCCTCGCAGTACAGTATCACGCAGATGCTATCGCCGCTGGAACCTACTCTCCCGAAATGCTCGGCTCATCTATGGCATTCTTAACCCTTTCGATGTGCGAGATTTTCCACGCATTCAATATGCGTTCACTCCACGGTTCTATCTTTACTATAAAGGGTCAGAACAAATGGCTCTGGGGCGCAGGACTTCTTTCCTTCGTTCTCACAACCGCTGTTGTTGAGATAGATTTCCTCGCAAAAGCTTTTGAGCTCGCTCACCTTGACTTAATGGAATACGGTATCGCAATGGGACTTGCAATTCTCATCATTCCCATCGTCGAAATCGTAAAGCTTATCCAGAGAGCTTTTAAAAAGAATAAATAAAAATAACCCCCGCTCAGATGAGCGGGGGATTTTTTTATGTATTAAAGCTCGGCCTGCAGATATCTGTCCGCAAAGTCCATAAAGTATTCCCAGTCAGCAGCGGAGAGATTATGGTCGCCTGCGGCTCTGTGGTATCCGATGTCGCCATCGTGATAAGCCTTGCCAACAACGATTTCATCGTCCGCAATAACGCCCTTCATTCCGTAGAGTTCGTAAACGGGAGAAGCAAGCTTGCAGGAAAGAAGCTCATCATCGGGGCCTGCCCAGATGTCCTCAACATTGCTCTTTACATATAAGGGGCGGGGAGCAATGGAAGCGAGGAGCATGTGCTGATCACAGGGGAGCCAATCCTCGTTATCGTCAAAGTTATGATAGTTTCCGCAGAACCAGTTGGAAATATTGATGTCAACAATGTGCTCCTTGCCCTCAACGGTTCCTCTTGTGTAAGCTGCGCCTGCGCAGCCCGAGTCGTTAGAAATGGGAAGAGCAAAACGCTTGTCGGTTGCGGCGGCCCAAAGAGCAGTTTTGCCAGCGCGGCTGTGTCCGCAGATGCCAACTCTTGTGTGCTCAACGTC
>JAZRHT010000050.1:0-3275 GCA_045644905.1 Oscillospiraceae bacterium | reverse complement strand
CGGGCTCGAATTTGAGCGGCTCAATTTCACCCTCGCTCTGTGCGTGAATTGTAAAAGCGGGAGCATTCTCCGACTGTGCATCCAGCATAGCCTTGAGCTCATCGAAAACCTCGTCATTTTCGGAAACTGTTCTGGGATGCTTTTTTCTGTAAAGCTTAACGCATAAGAGATATACAAGCAAAATAACTAATGAAACAATCGAAACAATTGTGCCGAGCATAAGTCCCGGAGTAGTGTATTTAAATTCGATTACGTTTTCTCCGGCCTGTGCAAAAACGGCAACAAAGCCACTGTTAACCCTTTCAACGTCTACCTTTTCGCCGTTAACGTAGGCGCTCCAACCGTCGTCATAAGGAACAGAGAAGAATACGAGATTATCTCGTTTAAGAGTAATTTCGCTCTTAAAGCCTGTCTTTGTAACAACAAAATTATCGGCGCAATTTTCTCTTAGCTTGTCGGTGTCTTCCTTCATATCATATTCCGAAAGGAAGGTGCTGACTCTGTCGTACGGATTCATATATTCGCCATATTTTTCTGCCTGCTCGTCGGAAAGGCAAATTGCTTTAAGCATAAGGCGTGCTCGGTAATCCTCGGCGGTCGAATCGTAATCTTCCTTGGAGCAATATTCATCGTAAACCCAACCCATAGGAACGTAGTACTCATTTTTGTAAAGGTCAAAGCCGTTCTGAGCGCCGATTTTTTCAAATCCGAGGCAAACCTCTGCATCATCACGTCCCGATTCAATAAAGAGATATTTGCAGGAGGTAAGCGTTCTCAGTGCGTAATGCTCAGGCTCGGGTCTAGAGCCAACGCCTCTCTCAATTCCGATTTCGGGATACATTGTCATAACTGACTCGGGAACAATTGAATGGAAAGCCTGAATGGTGGGATACTTCCAGAACATCGGCAGATTGTCCATTCCATCAAAAACGTCAATTCTGAAAAATTCATCCTCCTCGGATTCGAGCGAAATCTTTTCAGAGCCGTAAATAGCCTGGTCAATAATGAAATCCTCATCATAGGAATGGGATTTGCCCATACTGATAAACGCAAAGGAATAAATCACAGTAACAACGCAGATTGCGGCGGTCATAATCTTAAAGAATTCCTTTTTCTTGCGCCAAATGTTAACCGCAAAAACAGTGAGCATTATACAGCCGAGGGCAATGAGAACGTAAATCCAAAATCTTTCGGGATAGGGAACAAGTCCGAATTTAAGGCCGTCGTCAGTCTTGTCTGGTAGTATTCCGACGACGCAGAAGGTAAGAGTTATTAAGAGCGACCAACGAATACCGGTGTTAAATTCCTTGTCGGTGCATCGCTCGAGCGCAATAACTGTGGCAAGCGCCATTATGAGCACAGGCATAAAAAACCAGCGTGCGTAGTAAGCCGAGTTGAGAGCCGAATATAAACTGTTAAGTCCGGGAATTAGAGCCATAACAAGCGAAATTCCCAAGAGCCTGCGAACAAAATGCTTTTTGTGAGTCTGCATAAAGGTGATAACTCCGCACATTCCCACCAAGGGAAGCCAAGCGCCGAGCGACGACCATTTTGCATTCGCATCAGGGAAGAAATTGGGTCTTGCAGGAATGTCTGGCGGGAAGAAAAGACATTCTAAAATAGCAAAGTATCTTTGCTCGTTGTAGTAGGTGAAAAGGCTCCAGCCTTCAAGGAATTCCGAAACTCTCGAGTTTCCTAAAACGGTTATAATAGAAGGAAGCAGAATCACCATAGAAAGACAAAGTCCGATAACCGATTCAAATGCGAGTCCTAAAAATTCGCTGAATTTAAGTCGCCAGGTTTTTGACGAAAACAGACGTACAAAGAAATAAATTACAACAAAAACAACCTCGCCAAAGAAGAAGTAGTAGTTGCAGAGCGCTGTAAGGAAAACACTGAAAGCAAAGAAACCTCGCCTGCCTTCTTCAACGTATAATTCGAGCGAAAGAAGCAGGAGCGGGAAGAATGCAATAACCTCGTGAAAGTGATTAAAGAAGATATTGTAAATTCCAAAGCCTGAAAAAGCATATAAGAGACCGCCGATAAGAGCGTAATTTTTATTCTGAACGAATCTAGCGATGTAGGCTGCGCCGGTTGTTGCCGCCGTAGCAAACTTAAGGCAGAAAAGCGGCGCCATTAAATAGGGGAGCCAGGAATTAGGGAAGGGGAGCGTCAGCCAGAAAAAAGGACTTCCTAAAAGATAAAAGGAATATGAGCCGACAAAATTAACTCCAAGGTCGGTGTAAAAGTTAAAGCCGATGTTTCCTTCGCGAATGGCTCTGTGAGCCAGCTGATAAAAGGGAATCTGTTGAACGTTGTAGTCGCCATAGAAAAGGAATATTCCCCTGTCACTCAGAACAAATGGCAAGAAAAAAAACGCCGTTACACAGAAAGCTATAATGAATGTTTTTAAATATAGCTTATTTTCAAATTTAAATATCTTTTTTGGCTCTTTATACACTCGGAATACCTCTGCTTTCAATAAAATACTGTCAGAAACTTATACATTATTTAGTATAACATACTAATTTATAATTTAAAAGGGAATTTTCAAAAAAACTGTTTTTTAACGTAATATTTACAAAATACAGAAAAAACCGCAAGAAATGTTGGATTTTCCGTTGACTATCAAATAAAAAAGGAATATAATAAATTAAATATCAGCATTTTTTAGTGTTGACAAATAAATTTTAGCCTAAAAGGCAAAGAAAAGGTGATTTACAATGAGTAGAGTGTACAATTTTTCAGCAGGCCCGTCCATGCTTCCTGAGTGGGTTTTAAACAAAGCCGCCGAGGAAATGCTTGACTATAACGGCAGTGGCCAGTCAGTTATGGAAATGTCACACCGCTCATCAGTTTATGATGAAATTATCAAGGAAACCGAGGCTCTTTTAAGAAAGACTCTTTCCATTCCTGATAATTATAAGGTTCTTTTCCTTCAGGGAGGCGCATCCTCTCAGTTCTCCGCTATTCCTTTAAACTTTATGAATGGCAGCGGCAAGGCTGACTACATAGTTTCGGGTCAGTTCTCCAAGAAGGCATTTAAAGAGGCTCAGAAGTATGGTGACGTTAAGGCCATCGCTTCTTCCGAGGAGGCAACCTTCTCCTATATCCCCAAGATTACCCGTGAGGACATCCGCCCCGATGCAGACTATGTTTATGTTTGCTATAACAATACAATCTTCGGAACCTGCTTCCCCTATATTCCCGACACAGGCGATATTCCCCTTATCGCAGATATGTCCTCCTGCATTCTCTCAACTCCTATTGACGTT
>JAZRHT010000049.1:0-27598 GCA_045644905.1 Oscillospiraceae bacterium | reverse complement strand
AAAAGGGGAACAGGCTTCTTTCCGTATGTATCCTGGGGGACAAAGAGATCAAAAAGCATATCATAGCCTAAGAAAGAAATGGTAATATTCTTTCTTACTATGGGATATCCTAAGTAATTTTCAGTAATAAAGTTAACTGTAAACTTTTCATCATCGGGACGCTCCATAGGACGAACACCATAGATAAAGTTAGAGAGAAGAACCATAATCTCCTCGCGGCGATAGGTTTCCCAATCCTTAACAGTTTCAACTTTCTTTCCGCTTAAGGAAATGAGAGGATCTAAACGAGAATAATCCATAATTTTTACTCCTTTACGATTATAACCTCTGACGTTACCTCCATAGGAAATTTAGGCAAGCTGTCATTAGTTATAATATAATCCATTTCGTTTAAATTTGCAACATGAAAAACGGAATTTCTTGCGAATTTCTCGCTGTCGCACATATAAACCTTCTTACGCGCCGTCCTCATAGCAACCTTTCTTAAGTTTGTCTCGCTGTCCGAGTTGTCGGCAATAAATCCGTTAGGAGTTACTCCCGTTGTCGAGAAAAACATTATGTCAATGCTGAAATTGGAAACAGTGTTTTCGGCATAGCTTCCTGCAAATGCAAGTGAATTTTCAATAAGCATTCCGCCTGTGCAGTAGCAGGTGATGTTGTACTTTCTCAGTAGCAGCGCAACCTGAATGCTGTTTGTGATAACAATCACGTTTTTAAGGTCTTTTATAAAATCGACGATATGAAGGGTAGTGGTGGATGCGTCTATGTATATAACGTCGCCGTCGCGCACGAGTTTAGCCGCCTCACGTGCAAGCAGCAGCTTGCCCTTGGGGTCAACTCTGTTTCGAAAATCGATGGGCAGAATTGTGTTGTTTTCCGGGATTGGCATAGCGCCGCCGTGACTTCTTAAAACGGCGCCTCGGCGAGCAAGCTCGGTTAAATCTCGGCGCACTGTCGGTAGACTTACGTATAGCCTTTTTGAAAGTGCCGCTGCACTAACGAATTTCTCACTTTTTATAATTTCGAGAATTTTTTCAAGCCTTTCCTCACGAATCATAAAACACCTCTTTTTTTATTTATTTAATGAGCGTTTTTGATTGTTTTTCAATTTTTTAGCCATATATTGACTTAAATGTGGCAAAGTGTATAATAAAAGTATAACAAAAACGAGCGATAAAGTCAAATCCGCTCAAAAAACATAAAAAGTGATTTTGCTATATAAATTGCTTTGCCTTTTGCAACTGTCATACTATGCCATCTGTATGCTGCAAAAGAGGACAAAAAGGAACCGAACTCCGACGGTTCCTTTTTGTTTTTTAAACTTTTTATTGAATTGATGGTAACAATTTGGTATAATAATGATATATTGCATTTTATCGGAGGTTTGTAATGAGAAAAACCAAAATTATTTGCACAATTGGTCCCGCCTGCTCTGACGAAAAGACACTTTCTAAGCTTTGCCTTGCGGGAATGAACGTCGCCCGCCTTAACTTTTCACACGGCACTCACGAGCAGCACCTTGAAGTTATAAAACGAATTAAAAAGGTTAGGGAAGAATTAGACCTTCCTATTGCCATTATGTTAGATACAAAGGGACCTGAATACAGAATCGGAACCTTTGAAAACGGCAGCGTCTGTATTGAAAATGGCGCAGAGTTTACATTTACAACAAGGAATATCGTCGGAAATGAAAAGTGCGTTTCGGTAAGCTATAAGGGTATAGCAAGCGAAATGAAAAAAGGCGATATTATAAAGGTCAATGACGGGCTTTTGATTTTTGAGGTTATAGAAACTACCGAAACCGATGTCATCTGCAAAACACTTGTTGGCGGCGAGCTTCGAGATAGAAAGAGTATGAGCTTTCCCGATAAGGTTTTAAAGCAGGAGTACGTCAGCGAGGCTGATAAAAGCGATATTCTTTTTGGCATAGAAAACGACGTTGACTTCTTTGCTTGCTCATTTGTTTCCTGCAAACAGGACCTTTTAGACGTTAAGAAAATTTTAGCGCAAAATGGCGGCGAAAAGATTGATATTATAGCAAAAATCGAAAACCGCTCGGGCGTTTTGAATATCGCTGAAATCTGCGAGGTGTGTGATGGAATTATGGTCGCAAGAGGTGACCTCGGCGTTGAAATTCCGTTCGAAGAACTTCCCGCAATTCAGAAAAAGCTCATAAGAGAATGCCGCCTTCTCGGAAAAAGAGTTATAACTGCAACCGAGATGCTTGAATCTATGATTCATAACGTCCGACCCACAAGAGCTGAAATTTCCGACGTTGCAAATGCGGTTTTTGACGGCACAAGCGCAGTTATGCTCTCGGGCGAAACCGCTGCAGGAAAAAATCCCGTTCTCACACTCGAAACTATGGCAAAAATAGTTGAGCACGCTGAGAGCAGCATTTCCTATGATAAGCGCTTTAAAAACACCGAGTTCAAAATTAAAAACACCGTTGACGCTATTTCTCACGCAACCTGCAGTATGGCGCTCGATATCGACGCTAAGGTTATAGCGGTTTGCTCGCTTTCGGGTCAGACGGCGAGAATGGTCTCTCGCTTTAGACCAATCGCCGATATCTTAGGCCTTACAACCGACGAAAAAACCTGGCGCAAGCTTTCGCTTTCCTGGGGCGTTCAGCCTGCAAAATGCGAGCTCTTTAACTCAACTGACGTCCTGTTCTACACCGCTAAAAACCTCGCAGTTTCTAAATTTTCGCTTAAAAAGGATGATGGAATTGTAATCACCGGCGGAATGACGAACGGCTCGTCCGGAAACACAAATATGATTAAGGTTGAAATAGTTTAAATCAAAAAGCCCACTGCTTTTGCAGTGGGCTTTTAGTTTAGAATTTATTCTTCTTCCTCGTCTTCGGGTGCGGGGAGAACCTCAACCTTGAGCTTGACAATTCTCATTTTGTCAACCTCCCAAACGGTAAATACGAGGTTTTCATAGGTGACGGTGTCGCCGATGTCTGCGTATCTGCCGAGAAGCTCGGTAACAAATCCGCCGATTGTTGAGTTGTCATCGTCAAAATCCTTGTAGTCGAAATCGACCTCGTCAAAGAAATCTTCAATTCTCATATCGCCGTCAATCTCGAAAAGTCCGTCGGAAATTTCGGTGATTTCGGGCTCAACGATGTCGCTTTCGTCCCAGATATCGCCAACCAACTGCTCAAGAACGTCCTCCATTGTAAGAAGTCCCATAACTCCGCCATACTCGTCGGTAACAACGGCGATGTGGCTTCTCTGCTGACGCATAGTGCTCAGTACGTCGTCAAGAGGCATAGTCTTGTGAACGTAAACGGGCGGCATAAGCGATGCCAAGATGTCAGCATCGGGATTTTCTAAAAGCTCCCTTAAAACAAGGTTTACGTGCAGGATACCAACAATGGTATCGGGAGTGTCCTTGTAAACGGGAATTCGAGAGTAAATCGAATTTAAGATGATATCGAGCATTTCCTCGCGACTTGAGTCAATATCAATCGAATGCATATCAACACGCGGAGTGATGATTTCGTAAGCCTGAACGTCTCCGAAATCAAAAACGCTCTGAATAAGTTCGCATGTATCCTCGTCGATAACGCCCTCGTCCTCAACTGTGTCGATAATAGTTTCGAGCTCTTCTTCGGTAACAGAGGGGGAATTGTCAACGCGGCTTCTCCATAAGAGTGAAATTCCCTTTAAAAGAAACTCAACTACAACAACGATAGGTCTTGTAATGATAGAGAGAACATATAGGGGAACTGCAAAAAGTGTAGCAAACTTTTCGGGAATAGTTTTTGCAACAACCTTGGGCAGAATTTCGCCGAACATAAGAACTAAAACGGTCATTGCAATGGTGGCAACCCAAGCCTTAGACTCTCCTAAGAGAGTAATAACAATAACGGTTGCAACAGATTCGGAAGCAATGTTAACAAGGTTGTTTCCGATGAGAATGGTTGCGAGTGCTCTGTCATAGTTATTGAAAATCTTGTATGCAAGCTTTGGCGCAAGGCCCTTTTTCTCTTCAGCGGCTTTGCGAAGGCGAACCTCGCTGGAGGCTGCATACGAAATCTCGGATGATGAGAAGAATGCAGAGCCGATAAGGCATATTACGATAATAATATAGTTAATCAGCATTATCTACACCTCCGATGCTCTCTTCCTCGTCGTAAATCTCGCCGACGAGTTCCTCGAGAATATCTTCTACGGTAATAATGCCGAGAATTTGTTTTCCGCTTCTAACGTAAGCGATATGTGTTCGCTTAGTTGAAAGTGTTGTAAGTAGGTCATCGACGGGTAGTTTATCGTCAATGTAAACGGGTACAGTCAGAATTTCTTTAATATCGAAATCCTTTTCCTTAATGTAACGCTTAAGGAAGGTTCTGATACTCATTGTTCCAACAACAACGCCTTCATCGTTTAAAACAGGAAGTCTTGTAAATGTGCATCCCTTGATTGTCTCAACGATTGTGTCGATGCTGTCGCTTTCATGAATTTTAACAACCTTGTCCCAAGGAGTGAAAACATCCTTAACGCTCGAGTCGGAAAATTCAATAGCATTCTGAACAAGCTCTTCTGTTTCCTTGTCGATGTCGTTTTCTTCAACGTAGGTTTCAATGATGTCATAAAGCTCGTCTTCGGTAACGGTAGGAGTTTCGCCTGCCTTTTTCTTAAAAGGGCGGCTCACTAAATCCGAGAAAACCGAGAAGATAAAGCTTATGGGGCTCAGTATCTTCATAAGAAGAACTAATGGACCTGCCGCAACCAGAGCAAAGGATTCATTACAAGCCTTAGCAAAAGACTTTGGAACCATTTCTCCGATAAAGAAAACAACTATCGTTGCGATGATTGTTGACAAGGTAACCGCATAGTCGGGCATTGACTCAATACTGCTGAAAAGGGAATACGTAAACAGCGTTGCAATAGTTGCAATTCCCGCGTGTGTAACGTTGTTTCCTATAAGCAGGGTAGTGAGTGCCTTGTCAAAGTGGTCAAGAACATAAACAACTGTTTTTGCCTTTCGGTCACCGTTTTCGGCTCTGTTTGCCATACGGATCTTGTTTGTTGAGGCAAGAGCAATTTCTGTTCCTGCAAAGTAGGCTGCTAAAATGAGTAAAATTACGATGGCGATTAAATATCGCACAGGACTCCCGTCCACGAAAAAACCAACTCCTTTAAAGTTAAAAATATACAGATAGCATTATATCATAAATAAAAAATATTTCAAGGGTTTTTGGAAAATATAGTATTTTTCTTGTGCGGAATAAAATGATTTGGGATTTATAGTGAACTTTTCAAGGAAACAGGAAAAACGAGGTGATTTTTTCAAACCTCTTTGGATATGAAGAATTTTGTTATATCTGCACAAAATTTAGTTTCGAAATTTGTCCACATATTATAATTTACAAAATATAATAAATATAGTATAATAAAAATGCGGGAGTAATTATATGGGTGAAAATTATACATAGGGAGGCTGTTATAATGAAAAAAAGAATAGCTATACAATTTACGGCAGTTATATCGGCATTACTGCTGTTTGTTTCCTGTGCCCGTCAAAATACAGGTGAGGCAAGCTCTGTTTTGACCCAAAGCGATAAACAGAATATAATTTCGAGCGGGGTTTCTAAAGAAGAAACAAGCTCAGATATTGCGTCTTTGGATGCTCAGACAAGCTCTCAAGAAAAGAACGAAAATAATGAAAGCAAAAACACCGAGAGCAAAAAGAGTGAAAGCAAAAAGCCGGAGAAGGAAGAAACAAATTCCAATAAGCCTGTTTCGAGCGCTGAGTCTACAAGCTCAAATATGGGAGTTTCTCAAGAATATGTACCTCAGAGATTTAGATTCTCTATTGCAAAATATGAAGAAGTACTTGCCTGTATCGAAAAAAATGATTTCACATCTGAAACCGACCAATATTTTGGAACATACAATCAGTACGATGTTATGCTAATTGCTGAAAAAGATAAATTGACTCAAACAGACACTAAAAAAGTTAGAATTTCAGAATATGAGTTCGAAATCAGAAAGTCAGAAGAACTAGTTCTTTATAAGAATAATTCGTATATTTTGCTATCAGATGCTTACAACCAAGGGTTAGTAATTGCTGGAAACATTAAAAATATATATTATCTCTATAAGGAATATTGTGAACCGGACACAAGAACAGATTTTGAAGATAATAGCGTTTTGGTGTGTATAAGAAAGGAACATAGTATTCCCGGTCGTGTGTATACAGAAGCTGATTTCCCCACAATTTCTATTTCAAAAATCGAAATACTCTCTCCTTCTAGAAACTATGGCAAAGATAGTGAACTGCTCATGATCACGTTACCTGTACGTAGCCACAAAAATGTATGGGATGTCATAGAAGAACTTCAAAAGCTCGATATTGTTTTATTTGCCGAGCCAAATTATTTTGTCTCTCCATGTTAAACGAAGGCGATTATGTTTTTGCAGGGGTGTGAAAATAAATGAAAAATAAAAGATTTTTTCTGAGTATTTTATGTGTATTAGCAATATTTATTTCTACAATAAATGTTTGGGCAGCAGATGATTTTTTTCAAAAAGAAATCTCAACTGATAATAAGGTTATTTGCAATGCAACTCTTGATGATGATTTTGCAGACGATAGTGTTATTCAACTTTATTAAGATACCAGTCTACTGGTTCGGCATTTAGTTATGCCGCGAAATTTCCATACTAAGAATAAAAACGATACGGCAATATTATTTGTCGTATCGTTTTTTGTCGTCTGCCTTTGCTCATTTAAGCTCCGATTTCTACCATAATTCAACAAATCGATTATAAATACAAAGAAAATGTTCTGTCAATATTGCAAATTTATTTTAAAGTTAGTATAATAAAGGAAATATGACAAAAATCGGAGAGATATTATGCGTATCGTAATAAAAGTCGGAACTTCAACCCTCGCTCACAAAACGGGCAGAATGAATATTTTCTTAGTTGAGGAGCTTTGCAAGGTTATAAGCGACCTTAAAAATATCGGCCACGAGGTAATACTCGTTTCCTCGGGCGCAATCGGTATGGGAATGGGAAAGCTTAACTTAAAAGAGCGACCTTCGGATATTCCGACAAAGCAGGCCTGCGCCGCTATCGGTCAGTGCGAGCTTATGTATACGTACGATAGACTTTTTTCAAATTATAATCACACAACCGCGCAGGTGCTTATAACGGGCTCAGACTTAAAGAGTGAGGAAAGACATCTCAATTTCGAAAACACCCTCGCTCGCCTTTTAGAGCTCGGCGCTCTGCCTATCATAAATGAAAACGACACCGTCGCAACCGATGAAATCGTTATCGGCGATAATGACACGCTCGGCGCAATCGTTTCGGTAAGCGTCAAGGCTGACCTTCTCATTCTCCTTTCGGATATTGATGGACTTTACACCGCTGACCCGAGAAAAGATGAAAACGCAAAGCTCATCCCCGTTATCGAAGAGCTCACCCCTGAAGTTATGGCTCTCGGAGAGGGCAAAGGCTCTGAACTCGGAACAGGCGGAATGAAAACAAAGCTTCACGCCGCTCAGATTGCAACCGAGGCGGGAATCGATATGGTCATCGCAAACGGAAGCAATCCTATGAATGTTTACGATATTATAAAAGGGGAAGCCGTTGGCACCCGCTTTGTCGGAAAGAAGTGATTTTGTGATTACAACAAAAGAGATTTTAGAGGGCGCAAAGAAAGCTAAATCGATTTTAAGCACCCTTACCGAGCAGGATAAAACAAACGCCGTTTTAAAAATGGCGGATGCCTTAGAAAATGCAAAAGACGAGATTTTAAAGGAAAACGCTATTGATTTAGAAAATGCTAAAGGCAAAATTTCCGACGTTATGCTCGATAGACTGCGCCTTACCGAAGAGAGAATTAAAGATATGGCAGAGTCTATGCGCAAAGTAGCAACCTTGCCCGACCCCGTTGGAAAAACCTTAAAGGAAACCGTTCGAGAGGATGGTCTTGTTATTAAAAGAGTTGCAGTCCCCGTCGGAGTTGTCGCAATCATATATGAAAGCCGCCCTAATGTTACATCGGACGTTGCCGCTATTTGTCTTAAAAGCGGAAACGTCAGCGTTCTTCGTGGCGGTAAGGAAGCATTTCGCTCGGCAAATGCTATCGCAAATGCTCTGCGCTCGGCTCTTTCTGAAATGGGACTTCCCGAAAACCTCGTAAACCTCATTCAGGACACCTCGAGAGATAGCGCAAACGAGCTTATGACCGCAAACGGATACGTTGATATTCTCATTCCCCGCGGCGGCAAGGGTCTTATAGATGCATGTGTTAAAAATGCAACCGTGCCCTGCATTCAGACGGGAACAGGAATTTGCCACATTTACGTTGATAAGGCCACCGATTTAGAAATGGCGCTCGATATTATAAACAATGCCAAAACCTCTCGCCCCTCGGTTTGTAATGCCGCAGAGGTCTGCCTTGTTCACGAAAGTGTAGCAGAGGAGCTTCTACCCAAAGTCAAGGCTCTGCTTGTTGACGAGAGAAAAAATGAGGGCAAAATCCCTGTTGAGCTTCGCCTTTGCGATAAAGCTTCCAAAATTATCGAAGGCACACCCGCTGGGGAAAACGATTTCGACACTGAATTTTTAGATTACATCCTTGCTATTAAGGTTGTAGATAGCATCAAGGAAGCGGTAGAGCACATCGCCCTGCACTCAACAGGTCATAGCGAGGCAATTGTTTCGAGTGATGCAGAGGCTCAGAAATTCTTTACAAGCGCAGTTGATAGTTCTGCCGTTTATATAAACGCCTCAACAAGATTTACAGACGGCGGCGAGTTCGGTCTCGGCTGCGAAATGGGTATCTCAACCCAAAAGCTGCACGCAAGAGGCCCTATGGGAATAGAGGAACTCACTACGTATAAATATGTCATTGAAGGTAACGGACATATAAGATAAGGAAGTGCAAATATGAAGCTTGTTGGTTTCGTAGGAACAGGAAAAATGGGCGGTGCGCTCGCATCCGCTGTTATAAAAAAGGTCGGCGGCGATAAGGTTATGCTCGCCGATGCACAGATAGAAAAAGCAAAGGCTATTGCAGACGAGTTTGGTTGTGATTTCGGCTCGTCAAACGATGTTGTCAAAAACTGCAAATTCGCATTCTTGGGCGTTAAGCCTCAGGTTATGCAGGCGGTTGCCGATAGTATTAAGGCCGATATCTCGGATGACACAATCCTCGTTTCAATGGCGGCAGGAATTTCGATAGAGCGTATTGAAAATATGTTTGGAAAGCGCCCCGTTATCAGAATTATGCCCAACACTCCCGTATCAGTCGGAGAGGGAATGATTCTCTACTGCGCAAATGAGCTTGTTAAAAAAGAGGATATAGCTGAGTTTGTAGAAATGCTCGCCCTCTCGGGAAAACTCGATGCACTTGACGAAAAGCTTATCGATGCCGCAAGCGCCGTTTCGGGCTGCGGACCTGCTTTCGTTTATCTCTTTATGCAGGCTATGGCAGATGGCGGAGTAAAATGCGGACTTCCCAGAGAAAAAGCCCTTGCTTATGCAGAGCAAACAGTTCTTGGAGCGGCAACGCTCGCCATCCTTTCAGGCGAACACCCTGAGAAACTCAAGGACGATGTTTGCTCACCCGGCGGAACAACCATTGAGGGTGTGCGCAAAATGGAGGAAAACGGTGTGCGTGCCGCTGTGATAAATGCCGTCACCGCCGCTTTTGAAAAATCCAAGAAGCTATAAATTTACAAAAAATAAAACCGCCTTCCTTTTACAGAAGGCGGTTTTTTTATGTGCTAATTTATGTAAAATTAGTCGATGATATAGCCCTTAGAGCCTGCGCAAGCAGCGTTGGACTCGTCGGTATCGATGTGCATAGCGGTTGCGAATTTCTCGGAAACACGAACTACAACGTCATCAAAAATGGTGGTGCGCTGCTCAGATTCGATCTTAACCTTGATAATCTGCTTATCCTCAACGCCAAACTTTGCAGCGTCCTCGGGAGTGGTGTGAAGGTGTCTCTTTGCAACGATAACGCCCTCTGCGATTTCAACTTCGCCGCAGGGACCTACGAGCTTACAGCCTGCGCTGCCAGCAACGTCACCAGACTCACGGATAGGAGCGGCAACACCGATGGAGCGAGCGTCGGTAAGAGAAATTTCAACCTGAGTTGCGGGACGAACAGGACCTAAGATAGAAACGCCCTTAAGCTCTCTCTTGGGACCAATAACGGTAACTCTCTCTTCGCAAGCGAACTGACCGGGCTGGGAGAGATCCTTTTTGTGTGTAAGCTTTGCATCTTTGCCAAAGAGAACCTCGAGATCGCTCTGGGAAAGGTGAACGTGACGTGCAGAGGTTTCAACTAAAATTTCTTTCATGATTTTTCTCCATTCTTCTGCGGTTGCAGATATTATTAACAGAATTATTGTACTATTTTTTTTCGGCCATTTCAAGAGTTTTTAAGCAAAATTAGTGAAAATCCCTTATAAAGCTATATGTTTTGTATCAAAAAACAGAAAAACTGAATATATTAAACTAAAAAAAGAGGCGCGGAGGGAAAACTATGTCAGAAAATATTTACCACTTTTTTATGAGCGCTTACACACCGAATGGCTTTACTTCTCATTTTAATGAACTAACTAATCCCAATAAATATAAAAGAACCTATCTTATAAAAGGCGGCAGCGGTAGCGGAAAGTCAACACTTATTAAAAAGGCAGCGGCATACGTTAAGCCAAATGCCGAACATATTGAACTTATACACTGTTCTTTAGATCAGAACTCGCTCGATGGCGCAATTTTCGATGAGAAAATCTCAATATTTGACGCAACACCGCCGCATAATTTGGAGCCCAAGCTCCCGGGAGCTTATGAGCAAATTATAAGCCTTTACGACTGCTTTGATAACGAGTCTCTCGCCTCTATGGAAAGGGAAATTAGCAAAATCAAAGCCGCCGAGGAAATACATAAAAGCAGAGCGCAAAGCTTTATAAGAGCGGCAGGGCTGCTGCTTTCGTCAAATGAGAGCATTGCCGCAAGATGCATAAACACTGAAAAGCTCGCAAATTTCATAACCCGACTTTGCTTGCGTGAGCTCAAAGAGCCTAAAACCTATAGGGGAGAAGTGCGCAAGAGATTTTTAAGCACCATAAATGAAGAAGGCGTTTTTATGTTTACAGACACCGCCAAAAAGCTCTGCGACCGCCTTTTTGTAATTGATGACCCAAACAGGGCGGTTTCGGGTATTATTTTAGGAGGTATTCTCTCTGCCGCTCGGGATATGGGGCATACAGTTTACGCTTGTGCTTGTCCAATGTCTAAAAGCGGCAGAATTGAGCATCTTTTTATCCCCGAGCTTTCCCTCGGCTTTATGACCTCCAATAAATTTCACCCTTTAGATATTGACCGCTATAAAACCATTCACACCTCGCGTTTTATGGATAGGGAAGTTATGGGAAAATATAGTGCGAGAGCCTCATTTCAAACAAAGGCGGCAAGGGAGCTTTTAAAGGAAGCCTCGAGCTTTATAAAAATGCAAAAGGAGGCGCACGCCGCCTTGGAAGAGTATTATAAAAGTGCCTGCAATAATGAGAAAAGAGAAAATCTCACCTGCGAAATCCTTAATAAATTCAAACTTTAGGGCGGTGAATTTCACTGCCTTTTTAGTTGACTTAGGAAGGTTATAATTATATAATATAATTATAAATTTCTTACATGGGGAGAAAAAGAAATGTTGAATACTGTTTTTGCCCGTAGCGGCAGTGAAAAGGAAGAATTCCTCGTTTCGCTTATTAAAAAACAAATATCAGAATCTGAACGCAAAATTATGCTCGTTGTCCCTGAGCAGTCTTCATTTGAAACCGAAAAGGAACTTTACCTTTCTCTTGACGATACTGAATATGCAAGACTCGAAATCGTAAGCTTTACGAGGCTTTGCGATTTAATTTTTACGCATTTCGGAGGAAATAGTGTTTCTCGCATTTCAAAATCGGGTAAAATGATTCTCTCCTCGCTCGCACTTTCTAAGTCTGCGCCCAGCCTTAAGGTTTATGCTTCTCAATCGGGAAGCGCCGCTTTTTCTGAAAAAATTTCCGCTATAATTGACGAATTAAAAGCCGCAGGCTTTTCGGCTCAGAGCTTTGAAAAAAGCCTTGCAGCATTTTTGGAAAATGAGCAGCTATATAATAAATTATCCGACCTTTCGGCTATCTATAACTTTTACGATGCCGAGCTTTCTAAAAATTACCTCGACCCCTCGGACAAGCTTTCCGATGCCGTAAAAGCGGTCTCGGACGGAGCATTTTTCAAAGATTACGATGTTATTATCGACGATTTTGCTTCCTTCAACGGCTCGCAGTATGCTATGATGGAAAAAATGATGCAAAACAGCCCGTCGGTAACGGTTTTCCTCTGTACGAAAAGTGCTTCAAAGCGCATACCCGCCGCCTTTAAAACCCCAAGTGACACCTTTGGGTATCTTAAAAAATATGCAAACAGATGTGGATGCGAAATAAAGACGCCTACGATTCTCGAGGCAGGAAAAACCTATACAAGTCCTGAACTTACCCTCTTAGAAAAGCTTATGGCGGGCGAGGAAATCGAAGCCCCTGAAACTGCTCATAATATCAGAATAACCGCCGCAAATAACTCAAAGGACGAGTGCCTCTTTGTTGCGGCAAAAATCCATAGACTTGTAAGGGAAGAAAACTATCGTTACCGTGATATCGCGGTTGTCGGCAGAAATATCGAGGGCTATATTCCTCAGCTTGAGGATGCTATGCGTCTTTACGATATTCCTTTCTTTGCCGATCGCAGAGAGGATATTGATAGCCGCCCGATAACGATTTTTATAGTAAGCCTTATCGAAACCTTGATTAGTAATATTGAGCCTTCGCGTCTTATTACGTATCTCAAATGTCCTATTTCTCCCATAGAATTTGACGACGCAACCGAGCTCGAGAATTATATTGAACTTTGGAAAATTTCTAAAAAAGAACTAATCCGAGATTTCGAAAAGAACCCTGCGGGACTTGTTGGCGACCCCGATGAAGCCTCGCTTAAAAAACTAAACAAGCTAAACCAAATTCGTAAAAACGTCGTTGTTCCTCTTATTCAACTCAAAAAGGAACTCGAGGATAAAAATGGCGGCGAAATCACCCGTTTAATCTATAAGTTTATGGAACAAAACGGCGTTATAGATAAGCTTTCGGAATATACAACCGCCATTTTTGAAACTGATAGCGCTTTAGCGAACGAGCAGTACCGTGCATATAAAAGCTGCCTTAGCGCTATGGGTCAGCTTTCTGCACTGCTTGAGAGCGAAAAGATAAGCTTAAAAAGATACCTCGAGCTTTTCCGCCTCGCCCTCTCCTATGAGGACGTTGGCTCAATCCCTCACCATCTTGATGAGGTAACTGTTGGTGACGCAGGTAGAATGAGAAGCGGAAAAATAAAAGTTTCCTTCCTTCTCGGAGTAAATGACGGAGTTTTCCCCGCTCGTCATAGCGAGGATGGGATTTTTACCGACGCCGACAGAACCCTTATCCGAAATGCAGATATAGATATTTTAACTACAAGCTCGCTTCTTAATCAAAACGAAAACTATTATCTTTACACGGCCCTCACTCTATCGAGCGACAGGGTTTATATAAGCTATGCTAAAAATTCTCTTTCGGGCGAAGGAATGTTCGCTTCGAAAATTGTTTCGAGAATTTGCGACGCTTTTAAAATAAAGCAAACAGAGCTTTTCAAGGAGGATAGAACTGCGATTTTAGAATCAAATGAAGCTGCCTTTAGAGAGCTTTGCCTTGAATATAACAATAACACCGAATATTCAAACAGTCTGCGTGAATATTTTATGACCCAACCCGACGACAGCTATCGCAAGAAAATTCTCGCAATAGATAAGGGTCTTTCCCTGCGCACAACTCCTCTCGGTGAGGAAACATCTAAAAAACTGTACGGCAAAAAAATGCTCATTTCTCCATCGCAGATAGAAAAGTATCATCAGTGCCAGTTTGCGCATTTCTGTAGCTACGGACTGCGCCTGCAAGCTAAAAGGCCCGCTGAAATCGGCGCCAACAATGTTGGCGACGCTATTCATGCCGTGCTCGAAAAGCTTCTTCGCAACTACTCAAAACAAGAGATATCCGCCTTTTCAACACAGCAGCTGACCGAAAAGGCAAGAGAATACTTAATCGAATATATGAGCCTCAAAATCGGTTCTGCCGCAATGAGCGATAAGCGTACGAATTACAGTATAATGCGCCTTGTTTCAACCGTAGTTCCCGTTATCAGACTTGTTACAACCGAGCTTAACTTAAGCGGATTTATACCCTGCGATTTCGAGCTTCACGTAAATAAGGGCAAGGATATCGAGCCTTACACAGTTGTTTCGCAAAATGGCAACGAGGTTGGAATAAAGGGCGACGTTGACAGAGTCGACGTTAAAAAAGTCGGCGGTAACACCTACGTGCGAGTAGTCGACTATAAGAGCGGTGAAAAGAAGTTTGATAGGGGAGAACTCGATTACGGAATCAATCTTCAGATGTTTCTTTATCTTTTTTCGATCTGGGAAAACGGTAGCTCAAGATACGGTACGAATATAACCCCTTCGGGCGTTTTATACACTCCTGCCGCCCGTCCCGACGTTGAAATTAAGGGCACTGAGAAGGATGACACCATTTTTGCTATGCAAAAGAGCAAATTTAAAATGAGTGGTATGTTACTTAGCGACGACGATGCTATAACCCCTGACTCAAAGAATTTTTTCAAGGCAAGCTATGAGGATATAAACGGATTTTCCGTACTGAAAAGCCAAACTGAAAAGCTCATCTGCAAGATGGCGGACGAGCTTGTACTTGGAAATCTTAAAATTGATCCGTTATTTAAAAGTGCTCAGGATTATCCTTGTAAATACTGCGATTACAAGGCGATATGCGGATTTGAAAATGGAGATGTGCATAGAACAATTGAAAGAGTAAAGGCGAAAGGGGGAAGGGAAAATGACTGAGAGAAAATGGACACCGGCGCAACAAAGCTTTATTGACGCTAAAAAGGGACCTATTCTTGTTTCTGCTGCGGCAGGCTCGGGCAAAGCCGCCGCCATCGTCGAGCGTGTATCTCGCCGACTTTCCGATAAAGAGAATCCCCTTGCGGCAGATAGACTTCTAATGACAACCTTCTCGGTTGCCGCCGCGGGTGAAATGCAGGAGCGAATCGAAACCGCCTTAGAAAAAATGCTAAAGGAAGCCCCCGAAAACGACTTTATCCTAAAACAGATAGATAAAATGCACAGTGCAACGATCTGCACAATACACAGTCTTTGCTTTAAGATTATAAGAGAAAACTTTTCTCATTTAAACCTAACCTGTGACTTTCGCGTTGTGGACGAGGCCGAGGACGAGTTTATTATGCGTTCGGCTCTCGAAAGGGTAATTAAAAGAGCATACGAGCGAGAGGACGAGTATTTAGAAAGTCTTGTCGAACTTGTTTGTAAGTTTAAAAGCGATAGAGAACTTTCTGAAATAATCCTAAAGCTTTACAGATCTGTTATCGCAATGCCTTTCCCACAGGACGTTTTGGAAAAATGGCTTTCCTACCACACCGCCTCTGATGAGGCCTACGAAAAATGGATGGAGCTCATTTTTAAAAATTGTAAGCAGAACGTGGATTATGCATTAAAATTAGCATCTCAGAACCTTGATATCGCGGTAGATTGCGAGCGATATGAAATTGTTAAAACTGATGCAGACTGCGTTTTTTTAGTGGCTAACGCTCTCGAAAAAAAGGATTACGAGGGTGCTTATGCCGCTGCTAATAGCCTTGTTATTAACAATAAGAGTGTGCCTAAGGTTAAGGATAAGAGTGAGCTTGCCAAGCTTAAATTTAATCGCAAGGCAATTGACGGTGCAATAAAGGCGGTATCCGATCAGCTTTGCTACACCGATAGAAATTTCTTTAATAACGACCAAAACATTCTTTATCCAAATGTTAAGCTTCTTTTTTCACTTCTCTCGGAGTTTATAGATGAATTTGCAAAGGCAAAAAGAGAAAAAAACCTTCTCGATTTTGCCGATGCAGAGCAGTTTTCCCTCTCTCTTCTTTGGAAAAAGGATGAAAACGGCAACTATGTTACGAGCGAGCTTGCAGAAAGCGTTCGAGAACGCTTTGACGAAATTTACATCGACGAATATCAGGACGTAAACTCCGCGCAGGAAATGATTTTCAAGGCCATCGCGCCTAAAAGCGGAAACGTATTTATGGTTGGCGATGTTAAGCAGAGCATTTACGGATTTCGTCAGGCTGATAGCGACATATTCAATGATAAGCGAAACAGTTTTTATGAATACGACGGAGAAAATTTCCCCGCATCCATCTTTTTCGATAGGGATTTCAGAAGCCGCAAGGGAGTTATTGATTTTGTAAATCAGGTATTTTTTAAGATAATGAAAAAGGAATCCTGCGGCAGTGATTATACAGAAAAAGAGGCTCTCGACCTCGGCGCTAAATATATTGACAATTCCCAGGCAGGCACCGAATTCATATTCTATGAGTGTGCCGCCGCAGATGCCCCAAAAAACGAGGCTCGGATTATAGCCCAAAGAATAAAGGAGCTTGTGGAAAGCGGCTATATGGTGCAAAGAGGCGATAGCCTTCAGCCTTGTAGGCCGAGTGATTTTTGTATTCTCTCAAGAAGTTCCACGCATTTTACAGATTATTTGGATGAACTTTCAAACTTAAAAATTAATGCGAGAATTACAAAAAATAAGGATGAATTTTTAGAGAGCCGTGAAATGAGAATTATTCTCTCGGTCTTAAGGGCGATCAATAATCCTTACGATGATATCTCTCTTGCGGCGGCCATGATGTCCCCCGTTTTTGTGTTTACACCTGAGCAACTTGCAGAGATAAAGTCTACAGATAAATATATCCCGCTTTTTGACGGGGTTAAAGCGTTTGCCGAAAAGGGCGATAGTGCCGCTTGCGAGTTTATCAAAACTCTGCGTGAACTTCAAAGACTTGCCGCCGCCCAGAGCGTCGACGGTCTTATCAGCACCCTTTATGAGGAATATGGTATCTATAATATGGTAGGAGCTATGCCCTGTGGCGACGAGAGAATGGCAAACCTCGATATTTTCCGCCACTATGCAAGACAGTTTGAGCAAAATGGATATAAGGGAATCGGTAATTTTATGCGCTTTATCGATAACGTTGCCTCAAGCGATAAAAAGCTTAAGGGAGCGGGTGCAACCACCGAGGGCTTAGAGGCCGTTTCTATTATGACTATTCATGCTTCAAAGGGACTTGAATATCCCATCTGCTTCCTTGCCAATTCAGGAGCTACGTTTAATACTAAGGATATAACGGGGCAAACTCTTGTCGATAAGGAGCTTGGTTTTTCTTGCGTCATAAAGGATGACAAGCGAGCAGTTAAATATGCTCCGCTTGCTCACACGGCGCTTAAAATCAATGCCGAACGCAAACTGATAGCAGAAGAAATGCGAATTTTGTACGTTGCTCTCACACGAGCCAGGGAAAAACTGATTATTCCTATTGTGAGAAATGAAATGGGCGATTTCTTAAAAGAAAACTATTTTAATTCTCTTTCGGATAATTTTGCTTATCCTATAAAATCCTCCAAAAGCTATGCAAAGTGGCTCCTTTTGAGCAGTGCCGCGAGCAAGTTTATGAAAAACGCTTGCGACGTATTCGGAACCGCGCTTTTGCCACTCTATGAAGGGGCAGAGCTCACTGCCACAGTTTTAGATGAGCTTGCCGACGAAATTGAGGCAGAGCCGCCCGAACGCACCGCCTCAAATAACGAACTTATTGAGAAAATCAGAAAAGCGGTAGGCTTTGAATATCCCTATAAATCTCAAACCGATATTCCGAGTAAATTCTCTGTAAGTGAGATTTTAATGAGTGAAAAAGAGCAAGTCTTCGATTTTACAACAAAGCCCGATTTTATGAGCGAAAAGGGCATGAGCGGCGCCGAGAGAGGAACCGCCCTTCACACCTTTATGCAGTTTGCTGATTTCTCTGCCGCAGTCAGTGATTTGGAAGCAGAAATTGAGAGCGTTTTCAAAAAAGGTCACATCTCTGAAAGGCAAAAGGATGCCATCGAGCTTTCCCGCCTTAAAAACTTCTTTGAATCTGAGCTTCTTGAGCGCATTTTAAAAGCTGATAAGATTATGCGTGAGTATAAGTTTATGACGGGCATTGATTCAAAGCAGTTTGGAGGAAGTGCGCTTGCAGGAGATAAGGTTGTGCTTCAGGGTATTGCCGACTGCGTTATTATCGAAGGCGGCACCGCCACAATTATCGACTATAAAACCGACTTTGTAAAAGATGAAAGTGAGCTTGTTGACCGCTACGGAATGCAGCTTGCCATCTACAAGGGCGCAATCGAAAAACTGCTTGGGATAAAGGTAAGTGAATGCCTTATTTATTCCTTTTGTTTGGGAAAACAAATTCCTGTCACCACCGAGCAAAGCATTATCTAAAACAAAAACTGCCGATGCGCTTGCATCGGCAGTTTTTTATTCATTTAATAAGAATGTCTTTACTTTTTCAGCAAGCGCAGGCGAGAAACCCTGCACCGCCGTGATTTCCTCTACCGAAGCCTCTTTAATTGCTTTGATAGTTTTAAATTTAGAGAGCAGGGCAGAGGCTTTTTTCTTGCCGACTCCCTCGATTTTAGTCAGCGAAAGCTCAAGCGCCGCCTTTTTGTGTTTTGAATTCTGGAATGAAATTGTGTATCTGTGAACCTCGTCCTGAATTTTGCTAACCAAATTAAAGGCGCTCTTGTTTTGCGATATAGAAATTTCATTGCCGTCGGTTATGGCTCTTGTTCGGTGTTTGCCGTCCTTAACCATTCCGAAGAGTTGAACATCAATATTAAGCTCCTCTAAAACGGGTCGCACTGCCGCAATGTGTCCCTTTCCGCCGTCAAGCAAAATGAGGTCGGGCATCCTGCCAAACCCTTGCGACTTGTCCTTGGCGCTAAGGTATTCTGTAAATCTGCGCCTTAAAACCTGCCTCATGGCGCTATAGTCGTCTTGAATAAACTGGTCCTTTATTGTAAATTTCTTATAAGCGTTCTTAAGAGGCCTGCCTTTTTCAAAAACCACCATTCCGCCAACGATATATTTATCTCCCAAATTGGAAATATCGTAGCTTTCGATATATTCGGGCGGAGCTTTTAAGTTGAGAAGCCTTCCTAATTCGTCGAGCGCTGCAATCTCCTTTCCGCTTATGTCACTAAGGGAGGCAAGTCCCTCGGCAGCATTGTTCTGCGCCATTAAAATAAGAGCTTGGCGCTCGCCCTTTTGTGGCAGAGTTATGGTAACCTTTGAGCCCTTCTTTTCAGAAAGAAGCTGCTCCAAAACTGCTTTGTCCGAGAGCGAAAGGTTAACGCAGATATTTTTGGGAATATCGTCTGTCTGCGAATAAAATTGCACTAAAAATGAAGAAAGAATCTCGGAAAATTCTTCTTGGTTGTCAAATATGTGTTGGACACTGTCAGAAAGTCTGCCGCTGCGATATTTTAATATACAAATGCAGCATTTTCTGTCGCCTGCCGAAAGTGAAACGAAATCCTCGGGATAACGGGTGGATAGAAATATTTTTTGATTTTCTCGTATTTTCTCGGCGGCTCTGATTCTGTCGCGAAGACGAGCGGCAAGCTCAAAATTAAGGCTCTCGGAGGCTTCAAGCATCTGCTTTTCGAGCGCCTTCAAATCAAGGCTTCCGCCACCCTTTATATAGCTAACAGCCTCAGAAAAAGTTTTGTTGTATTCCTCTTGTGAAATCTTGCCGGTGCAAGGCGCCGAGCAAAGCCCGATGTGATGCCGCAGGCAAGGCCTTTTCTTGTTAAAATCACGGGGAAAAACACGGCTGCAGGTTGGCAGTTTAAAAATTTTATTGGTGTCCTCAACCATCTGCTTTACCGCGAATGCGCTCATATAAGGACCTAAAAATTTACTTCCGTCGCGGGAAGTTTGCTTTTCGCTGTCCTTAACGGCGGTGATTTTAGGGAAGGCGCTTGCTGAAAGCTTAACGTGATGATAACCCTTGTCGTCCTTTAAGAGAATGTTGTATTTGGGAGTGTGCTTTTTAATAAGATTTGCCTCTAAAACACGCGCCTCAAACTCGCTGTCGCAGACAATGTGTTCAAAGTCTTCAACTCGTATTACCATCTGGTAAACCTTTGGCAGATGCGAGTCAATATTACGGAAATATTGCGAAACACGCATTTTGAGCCTTTTTGCTTTTCCGATGTAAATGATATTGCCGTCAACATCCCGCATAATGTAAACGCCGGGGGTGAGAGGGAGCTCAAGGGCTTTCTTTTGAAGAGCTTTGATTTTTTGGAAATTTGCCTGCATTTTTCACACTCCTTTCTAAAAAAATAAGGCTACTTCTGCAAAAGAGCAAAAGTAGCCGCAAAATAAAGCTTATTCGGCAAAACCGGAATCCACGAGAGCGATAAGACCCTCAACTGCGGCAGTTTCATCGTCGCCGTCAGCGATAATCTTGATTGTAGTGCCGCCGATAATTCCGAGCGAAAGAATACCTAAAAGACTCTTGGCGTTAACTCGGCGTTCATCCTTTTCAACCCAGATGGAAGACTTATAGTCGTTAGCTTTCTGGATGAAAAAGGTCGCAGGGCGTGCGTGAAGACCAACCTGATTTTTAACTTCTACTTCTTTTACAAACATTATGCTCACCTCATATGGAAAAATTGCATTAAACGTTCTCTATATTTAGTATTATACCAACAGTTTTATCTTTCGTCAACGGTTTCGGACCTTTTTCTACCAATTGACGAGCGTTTTTTTGAAAAAACAGCCTGTATTTGTGCAAAATGAACATAATGTTTCAACAATTATGCTCTTAAACGGTTAAATGGACTCTAATATGCATAAAAAATATTCCTCTTGTGTTGAAATATAAAAAAGAGTGTGCTATACTACTAAATAGTGATTTTTCGGAAAGGAATCTATAAAAGTGAAACTGAAATTAACTGCACTTGTATTGGCGCTTGTGAGCGTAACGACACTGTTCTGCTCCTGTAATAAAAATAAGAGGGATAGCGAATTTTACCCTTACGATCTTAGCGATTACGTAACTCTCGGAAATTACAAAAATATTGAATATCACGAAAAAACAGTATTTGTAACTCAAACCGACGTTGACGCAAGAATCAAAGCCGATCTTAAAAAATACGGTTTTACAACCAATAAAGAAAAAGACGGAGAGGTTATGGTTGGCGATATTGTCAATATCGACTATGCTGGTTATTTGGATGGGGTTGCCTTCGAGGGCGGAACCGCCTCCGGATATTCACTCGAAATTGGCTCAGGCTCTTTTATCGAGGGCTTTGAGGCGGGACTTATTGGCAAAAAAGCAGGCGACAAGGTTGATTTAAACCTTACCTTCCCTGAAAAATATCACAGTGCCGAGATGGCAGGCAAATCGGTTGTTTTCAAGGTAACCATAAACAGAGTTTACGAGGTGCAATACGCCGAAATCACCGATGAAATCGTTCCTAAAATTTCAACCGCTAAAACAGCCGCAAACTACAGAGATCACATATATAATCTTCTCGTTGAGGAGCAAACCTCCGAGATTGCCAATGAAAACTACTCCGCAATAGTTTCGGCAGTGGTTGAATGCTCAAAAATAAAGAAATACCCCAAAAAAGAGGTTGACGCCTATAAGGAAAACCTCATTTCACAAAACGAAAGCCTTGCTCAGAGTCAGGGAATGAGCTTGGAGCAGCTCGTTTCCTATAGCGGGTATTCTCTTTCGGAGTTTGAAAGCCTCATGGAAGAGAATGCAAAGAAAATTGTTGAAAAAGAAATGCTTTTTCTTATGATTGCTGAAAAAGAGGGAGTCAAGGTAACTCCAAGAGAATATCAGAAGAGCGTTGAAAAATATATGAAGGATCAGGATTTCGCCTCTGAAGAGGAACTTATTAAAGCGGTTGGACAGGATAAATTTATGGGTCTTTTAACCGTTGATAAGTCGATACTCCATCTTCAAAAGATTCTTACAGAAACCGAAAGCGAAACCGAGTCTAAATAATAAAAAGTAATTCCGAAAAGTGTCAAGGGAATCAAAAGGAAGGCAAAAAACTATGTCATATGAAAAATCCTGCGGCTGCGTAATTTTCCGCACGGCAGACGAATTGAGAGTACTTATAATAAAGCAGTCGCGAAACGGGAACTGGTCTTTTCCAAAGGGTCACGTTGAAGAGGGTGAAACCGAAATTCAAACGGCGATGCGTGAGGTTTTTGAAGAGGTTGGCCTTAAAATCAGAATAAGGGAAGGCTTTAGAGAAACCATTCACTATAATCCTCGTCCCAGTGTGAATAAGGATGTTGTTTATTTCGTCGCGCAGTCTAAAATCGGCAGAGTTAAGCTCCAAAAGGAAGAGGTCGCCGATTATAAATGGGTAAGACCGGAGCAGGCCTTTAAAATTCTTTCGTTTGTAAATGATAAAGAGGTGCTTACAAAGGCTCTCGAATTTATAGAAAAAAACTAATAAAGAAAAAGAACACGCTCCCCGAGAGATAAAACTCCCGGGGAGCGTTTCTATATATAAGCTTTGAGAAAATGGCTTAATAAGCGGGGAAGGGAGTAGAGTGAAGCACCTTTCCGATAACCTTAAGGTTATCGTCCTCGCCAATGGGGATATCTCTGTATTTATCGTTAAGCGAGCGCAGGAAAAATTTGCCAGAAACAGAAATGAGCTTTTTGCAAAGCGCGTCGCCGTTTAAAACGAAAACTCCGATTTCGTTAGGCTCAAGTGTTTCCTGCTCGCGCACCCATACAACATCACCATCGTTTATGCGAGGCATCATACTGTCACCGTGAATGGTAATTCCAAAGTCGGCGTTAGAGGGCACGTCGGAAGAAACCTTAACGTCCTCATAATCTGAATCCTCTAAGTATTCGCCAAAGCCTGCCGATGCCGAATTTGTGTAAATTCTGATATCTCTGAGAGCGATTGTTTTGGTATCAGGGAAGGAAATAACGTTGAAGGCAGGGGCAAGAACTTTATCAGTTGCCGCCTTTTCTTCAATAGAAAGCTGGTGCTCCGTAACAATTCTGACAAGCTCCTTAGAGGAATCTGAAAGCCTTAAATAATCAGAAAAGAAAGCATGGTCGCTATCGGTGGCGTTTTCGCTTTTTCCCGAAATGGTATATAGATCACATCCTAAAAGTGAGCAAACCTTCATAACGGTGTCAACGGAGGTTCCGCCGATTCCCTTTGTGAGCATACTGTTTAAGGTTGAATTAGCAATTCCTGATTCTATAGAAAAGTTTCTCAGACTGCGGTATTTAGCTTTGATAAGACCCATTAAAATATCTTCGCGCGACATCCAAAAAACAACTCCTTTCATTATCTTGATTACATTATACACCATTAATTTTCGTTTGTAAAGAGAAAATTTACGAAATTTCGAAAATTATTTATAAAACACGCTTGACAATTTGCGAAATATGGTATATTATGTAACCACAGAAACGAAATTTCGCAAATTATTAACCAAATTTCAATAGATGAACGGAGGATATTACCATGGGTGACTTTATTTCTGCAATCGTTTTATTACCTGCTCTTTGCCTTAGCTTTTATGCTGCTGAAAGGATTATTAGCCACTTCGTAGAGAAGAAGAGAAGAAAAGAAATAATGCGCGTTATCAGAATGAAACGCAGAGAGCTCGCTTACGAGCTTTCAAGATGTGCATAATAAATCTTGCATAATTAGAGCATAAATAAAACAAAAAAAGGGGCCCGCAAGGGCCCCTCGCTTTTTATTTTATATTACCTTAGAAGGCTCCTTTTCACTTTCGGAGAGAATGATCTCAGCTTCGGGGAAGCTCTGTTTTAGGAGTGATGCCATTCCTTCCATCGCAGGTTTTTCCATTTGGTAGTGTGTCGGAACAAAAAGCGCTGTGCTTGTATTGATTGCATCTGTAAAGTGATTGTGCTTTACATCGGAGGTTATAAAGGCATCAAAGCCCTGCGAAGCCACCTTTTCAAAATAGCTTGCTCCACCTCCTGAGCAGAATGCGATTTTGCGAATTTGTCTGTCTATTGGAGTGTATCTTATAACATCGCAGCCAAGAGCATCCTTGAGCTTTAAGGCAAATTCATCGGAAGACATAGGCTTTCCGAGCCTTCCGACTCTGCCAAAGCCGTGGGGCATAGGCTCGATGTGGGTGATATCTAAAATATCGTCCTCTCTGAAATCAACTGCGTCGGCAAGTAGCTTTGAGAGATAGGAATCTGCGCTTAAATATCCAACGTCGTAGTTTGTGTGCGCCGAGATAATGGCGACGGAATTTTTAAGAGCTAAAACTGCAGGGTCGCGAAGGGAAAGACTTTTAATAGGATTAAATATAACAGGATGGTGTGTAACGATAAGCTGTGCGCCTTTGCTGATTGCTTCATTAACAACGGGAATTGATGCGTCAAGAGCAACTATTATTTTAGAAACCTTGCCCTCGGGGTCAACAAGCAGACCGGCATTGTCCCATTTTTCTGCCTCGCAAAAAGGAAAGGCGGCATTGATTGCACTGTAGATTTCACTAATGCTATACATATAAATCCTCCTTTAAATAGAGAGTCTTTGGTCTATTTCGGATATAAGAGCCTGGACATTATTTATTTTCTCATTCTGAGAAGCGGATTTTAAAAGTCCTTTTAGTGTGCGCTCTAAGGTTTGTTTTTTCCATAAAAGATAACTTTCGGCATCATGCGATGATGCGGGAACAATTCCGCCCAGCTCATATATTAAATCTGTATTTTCATTTTTAAAATCAAAATAATGCCGTTGCACGTCTTTAAATTGCGCTGAAATTATAACGTAGTATCTATGCTGCTCACGGATAACACTCTCACCTATGATGCTAAAGCCACTTTCGATAAGATATTTTCGAAGTACCTCTGCGTGAGTCATAGGTTGCAGTAAGAATAGGGGAGCAGCACTTTTACTGTAATCGCAGGCACTAATAATATCGCGGATTGTCTCTCCACCCATGCCTGCAATAATAATGGTTTCGGGTGACAAGGGGAAAACCTTTACAAGTCCATCCGACTTAACAACCTCTATTTTCCCCTCAAGCCCATAAGCCGAAATGTTCTTTTTTGCGCTCGCAATAGGCCCGTCAACGATATCAGATGCGATAACCTTGTCGGTTATCCCATTTTCAATAAGATAAATAGGCAGATGTGCGTGGTCTGTTCCAACGTCGGCAACGAGCGAGCCCTTTGGAACGAGTGATGCTATGTAAAGTAGCCTTGGCGGCAGAGTGTAGGCGGACATAAAAATCTTCCTTTTAGAAATTTAGAAAGAAAGCCCGCAAAAATTGCGGGCGGTTTCTTTATTTAATGAAATCATTAAGCTTCTTGATAATGTCGTCAGCGTCAACTCCGTGAACTGCACATGCTTGAGCGACTGTTTCGCTTCTTGCACCGGGGCAACCGAGGCAGTGCATTCCCATTTCGAGAAAAATAGGAGCAGTCTGAGGAGCGTTATCAAGAATGTCACCGATAATGGTGTCTTTAGTAACAACAAAAGCCATTTTGGTTTCTCCTTTATTTTTATTACATATATATTATAATACCCGAGTAAATAAAAATCAATACCGCAAGAAATAAAAATCGACATTATCTTGTTCTTATCAAAAGTTTGTGATACAATATAATAAATATGATTTAAAAACGGAGAATTTTAAATGTCTGATTTTTTAACACTACGCAAAAAAATCCTTGATTCTGAGTTTTCAAGGCTTAATGATATGCAGAAGACGGCTGTTTATAACGTAAACGGACCCGTTCTTATTTTGGCGGGTGCGGGAAGCGGAAAAACCACCGTTCTTGTAAATAGAATTGCCAATATGATAAGATTCGGAAATGCTTATAATTCAGATAAGATATCAACTATTATCGGCGATGAGGAGCTTTCTCTTTTAAATAATTTTGCTTCTCTTTCCGAAGAAGAAAAAAACAGAGCCTATGAGCTTCTCTCTGTAAATCCCATAAACCCCTGGAACATTCTCTGCATCACATTTACAAACAAGGCAGCAAACGAGCTTAAAGAACGCCTTACAAAAATGCTCGGAGAAAAGGGAAGCGAGGTTAACGCAGGAACCTTTCACTCGGCCTGTGTTAGAATTCTGCGCCGCGAAATTGAAAAGCTCGGATATCAAAAGAACTTTACAATTTACGATTCCGATGATAGCAAAAGAGTGGTAAAGGAGTGCCTTAACGCTCTCTCGCTCGACGAAAAGCGCTTTCCTCCCAAGCAAATGCTTGCCGAAATTTCAAAAGCCAAGGACAAGCTCCAAACTCCTAAGGAGTACGGCAGCGAGGGTATGGGCGATTATTACAGACAGAGCGTTTATAGGGTTTACGCTCTCTATCAGGAACGCCTTAAAAGTGCAAACGCAGTTGATTTTGACGATATTATAGTTTTAACTGTCCGCCTTTTCGAAGAAAATCCCGAGGTGCTTGAATTCTATCGTCGCCGCTATCGTTATATTATGGTCGACGAATATCAGGACACCAATATGGCGCAGTACCGCCTTGTAAGCCTTTTAGCAGGCGAGCATAAAAATCTTTGCGTTGTCGGTGATGACGATCAGAGTATTTATAGATTTAGAGGCGCTACTATTGAAAACATTCTTAACTTTGAAAATCAGTTTGATAATGCCCGCGTTATAAGACTCGAGCAAAATTACCGCAGCACACAAAACATTCTCGACGCCGCAAATAATATTATTAAAAATAACACCGAGCGCAAAGGCAAAAATCTCTGGACAAGCGCCGGAGCAGGCGAGAAGATAGTTCAGTTTCGCTGTGAAGATGAACGCGGCGAGTCCGATTTCGTAACCGAAAAAATCTTAGACTACGTCGCAGAGGGCGGAAGCTATAGCGACTGCGCTATTCTATATAGAACAAACTCGCAGTCAAATAACTTTGAGCGCAGCTTTACTAAAAGCGGCGTGCCTTATAGAATCATCGGCGGTCACAGATTCTATGACCGAATGGAGATTAAGGACATCGTTTCGTATCTTAGCGTTATCAATAATCCCGATGACGAACTGCGTCTGTCGAGAATTATAAATCAGCCAAAGCGCGGCATCGGTGACGGCAGCTTTGCCGCCGCAAAGGAGATTTCAGAGACTCTTGGTCAGAGCCTTTTTGAAACTATTTGCAATGCTGATCAGTATGTAGCCTTAAAACGAAGCGCAAACGCAATGTGCGCTTTCGGAAAAATGATAAAATATCTCTCGAATAAAGCAGAGGAGTGCATTGACCTTGGAGAATTTGTCTGCGAGGTTATAAGAATGAGCGGCTATGACGCTTATCTTACCTCGCTCGGCGATGAGGGACTCACCCGTGCTGACAACGTGCAAGAGCTTGTTAACACCTTGGCTCGTTTTAGCGAAGAAAATCCCGAGCTTACATTGTCCGACTATCTCGAGGAGGTTGCGCTTCTTAGCGACGTTGATAACTACGATGCCGATGCTGATGCAGTTGTTATGATGACTGTTCACTCAGCAAAGGGACTTGAATTTGAAAGAGTTTTCTTGGTCGGAATGGAGGACGGAATCTTC
>JAZRHT010000048.1:0-9163 GCA_045644905.1 Oscillospiraceae bacterium | reverse complement strand
CATCAACGAGATATTCGGAGGTGTAATGCGTGGCTTAAGACGGCCAATACTCCCCACCATTTGCACGCTTGTCTATATGTGTTTATTCAGATTTGTATGGGTTTATGGCATTTTCCCGCTTTATCCAAATCTGACGTTCTTATATTTGGTTTGGCCGATTGGCTGGGTACTTTCAATTTTAACTCTGCTTATCCCCTGCCTTTTGACGATATCCAAGCTGCAAAAGCAAAATTTGGACGGCGAAAAGTCGGTTTCACAATGATATTCCTTTTTATATCACTATAAAGAGCAAGGTTTACGCCTTGCTCTTTTTGTTTTGCCGTGATATAATTTTTATAAAGGGCGGTGATGAAATGAATCTGTGGCAAAAGTTCGAAATAAAAAGCACAATTTACTCTAATAAAGGAATCTCATTTCATTACGAGCACGGACTCGAGGATAAACTTAAAAAGACATATCTTTCTTTTGCAAGATGGCTGAGGAGCAGTTATGTCTTTCCAGTTCATTTAAACGTTTATATCTTAAATCAGGAGAAGGTTTTGCTCAGAAGTGGCAAGGAAGTCTACGGAAGGTTCAGGTGGTTTCCGAAAAGAACGCCCGTTATACACATTCCATCTGCAATCGAGGAGCATCTGAGAAGCGAATATACCGATGATGAAATATATGAGCAGATACTTTCTTCACTTGTGCATGAGCTATCACATTATTATCAGTGGTGTTTAGGAATTGAGCAAAGCAATGCCGCAAGCGAAAAGCAGGCTAATTATTTCAGATACAGAATTGTTGATAAGTTCGCACTTGAAACGCACAAAACGCACAGTTGATAGTTTGAATATTAAGTAGTCTGTATCCTCCGCCCGTCTGGGCGGGGGTTTTTTTGCATAAGAAAGCGGAAGGTGTGGGAAAATAGCAGAAAAAGACTTGGAGGAATTTTTATGTGCACCGCGCTTTCGCTTACAACACGCGATTTTTATTTCGGCCGAACACTCGACTATGAACATTCCTATGTTGACGAGGTTACCATAACGCCACGCAACTTCCCTTTCAGCTTCAGGCATACGGGAATTATAAAAAATCACTATGCAATTATCGGAATGGCCTATGTAAAAGACGGATATCCGCTTTACTACGATGCCATAAATGAAAAAGGTCTCGGGATGGCGGGACTTAATTTTGTCGGGAATGCAAAGTACAGCTCGCTTACAGACGGAAAATGCAACGTGGCGCAGTTTGAGTTTATTCCATATATTCTTTCGCAGTGCCAGAACGTGTGCGAGGCAAAAAAACTGCTATCCAAAATAAATATTACCGACACGCCATTTAGTGCGGAGCTGCCAATAGCACAGCTTCACTTTATAATCTCGGATAAAGATGAATCTATCTGCGTTGAGTCTATGGAGGACGGGCTTTTTGTCTATGACAATCCAACGGGGGTTTTAACAAACAATCCACCCTTCCCTATACAGATGTTTAATTTAAATAACTATATGCACCTGTGCAACCGCGAGCCAAAAAATCTCTTTTCAGACAAACTTTCATTGAAGGCTTACAGTCGTGGAATGGGCGCGCTCGGGCTTCCCGGGGATTTATCATCGCAATCGCGCTTTGTAAGGGCGGCATTTGCGAGGCTCAATTCGGTTTCGGGAGATTCAGAGGCAGAGAGCGTTTCGCAGTTTTTTCACATATTAGGAAGCGTTGAGCAGGTACGAGGGCTGTGCCAAGTCGAAAACGGAAAATACGAAATTACAATTTACACCTCCTGCGCTAATGCAAGCCGCGGCATTTACTACTACACCACCTACAACAACCGTCAAATTACAGCGGTTGATATGCACAAGATAAATCTCGACACCGCTTCCCTTGTCCGATATCCGCTTTATACAAAAGAGCAAATAAAAAGACAAAACTAAATTAATTATAAATCCAAAAGTCACCATTAAATTGCACAAAAATGGCGGCTGTTTTTTGTTCAATATGCAGATTTTAAGATGGTATTTGCATTATTTTGCTTCGGATTGTTGACTTATTTATAATAAAAGCCTATATTATAGTTAACAGGTTAATTTAAAAGGGGGATGATACTCTGTGAAAAAATTAAGGTCCGTAACATTCATAGTTGTGATAATTTTAATTTTTGCAATGCTTTTGTCTTCATGCAAAAATCAAAATAAGTCATCCGTGTCATCCGATATCGTTTCAAGCGAAATTACCTCATCGGATATTGCATCCTCAGAGCCCGAAAATGAAAAGGAGCCTGAATCCTCCAAGCCCGAAAATTCAAGCAAGCCAGAAATTTCCTCTAAGCCCAAAGAAACATCCAAGCACAATTCCTCAAAAAATAACACTTCCTCAAATTCCCTTTCAAACATCACAATCATACCACCATTTCCGAGGCCACAAAAGGAACAAACTGTCTCATCCGTTCCCGAAAACGACATAGATGAATTGAACTCATATTTTGCCACGGATTCCCAACCGGAAACCGAGCTTGCTAAACACAAAAGATTGATTGTTGGCGTATGGGATTTTGATCTTGATTTAACTCCCTCATTGATTGCGATGGGATATGACGTAAAAGAGCCTATTGTTATGTCCCACTGTTACGTTTTCAAGGAACGAACATACAATGTGACAGTTTTTAACAAACAGGAATATTACGATAAGATAGGACCTTATGCTATACCCGACATTGAAGCACAGCTCAAAAAAGAGCTGAAGAAAAATAAAATAACCGAATCCGACTTTAGAAACATTATGGGAATGAGCGTTTCGAAATACGCCGCCAAACTTTTCGCGGAGGAATGCCGCACCCTTTCGTACGCTTCAGGATCATACTTTTTCAAGGATGGATTGCTTTATCTGAGAAATCCTGCCACTGAGACTTTCGATAAATGCACCTATGCTTTTATCGATGATGATACCCTTGTAATAACATATACTGAGGGAAGCATTACTGTCAGGAGACACAAAGAAGAAAATACCGTGACATCGGAGTGATATTATGAAAAATATTAAAATTATAAAACGAATCTTTGCCTCTATCCTCGCTGTGATTACGCTTTTTGCGTTTTTTACATCCTGCAAAAACCAAAACGACGATGATGTTTTATCGCACATCGGCTCGTCTGAAATCACCTCATCGGATACTGCTACTTCAGAGCCCAAAAAGGATGAGTCTTCGAAGCCTGAAAATTCAAGCAAGCCCGAAACATCATCTAAGCCCAAGGAATCCTCAAAGCCTTCGGTTTCGTCTAAACCCAAGCCTGCAGTTACATCTAAACCTGCCCCCACTTCTAGTAAGACCACTTCAAAAGCCGTTGCCCAAACAAAGCCAAATTCAGAGCGAATACTTGGAAAATGGGTAACAACAACTGACATATCAAGCGACCTTAAGCAGCAAGGCTTCAATGCTTCGTCGCCCACAAATGTTAAGGTATACTATGAATTTAATAATAATACCCTCACCATTAAAATCGACGAGGCATCCTTTAGAAGTATAGCAACACCCCTTCTCAAACAGGCGCTCATAGATGTTATATCCCAGCAATACGGTATGACACTTGCGGAGTTTATAGCACAAAACAATACAACCGAGGAAGCACTTATAAATGCATCAATGGACGAGGCTGTTAAAAATTTAAGTCAATTCACCACCTATAAAGTGGATGGAGATACTCTGCATTTGAACATCACGGAGTTTTATCAGTATAAGATATGTGGATATTCATTTTCGGGCGATAATAAACTCTCAATATCCTATGAAAATAAAACTATCAATCTAACAAGAGTTAAATAAATGATAACCACCGGCCGTGCCGATGGCTTGCGCTGCCCCCCTTAGAGAATATTTCTCTTCCAGTTTTTCTCCGTCAAAAATCAAAAATTTTCGCCACTTCTCGTTGCGACTCGGTCACCTCGCGGCTCTGATAGTCCAACGGACTATCATTCACTCCCGCTCGACCGCTTCGCGACCATCGTCAGTGGGAGGCATCGAAGCTATACATAGCTAAAGCTTTTTGGAACCACCAGCATGGCTGGCGGTTTACTCATACAATAAAAAACCGCGTCTTTTTAAGGCGCGGTCTTCTTATTATCACCATTAAATTGCACAAAAATGGCGGTTGTTTTTTGTTCAATATGGAGATTTTAAGATGAAATGTGCATTTTTTTACTTTGAATTGTTGACTTATTTATAATAAAAGCCTATATTATAGGTAGCACGATCGTTTATAAAGGAGTTGGTATTCTATGAAAAAACGTTTTATTTTAGCTTTTGCAACTACAATGATTTTAATCTCAACACTGCTTTTATCCTCATGCCAAAAGCAAAACGACGATGATGTTTTATCTAAGGTCGGCTCGTCTGAAATCACCTCATCGGATACTGCTACTTCAGAGCCCGAAAAAGAGGAAAAGCCCGAATCTTCGAAGCCCGAAACCCCTAAAAAACCCGCAACCTCGCAAAAGCCCAATACCGAAACGTCATCAAAGTCCAAGGACAACGTTTCGTCAAAGCCTAAGATTGAGTTGCCCATCGAGATTCCAACTCCAATCCCCACCCCAAAGCCCGAGCCCACACCTACCCCAAAACCCGAATCCTCTAAGCCTGAAGAAACATCCGAGCCCGAATCAGAGCTTACGCCCGAACTGAAAACCGACGCAGAGCTTCTCGTTGGCAAATGGGCAAACAAAGAGGACCTGGGAGAAAGCCTGAGAGAAGAAGGCATTGCTGTCACAGGAAGTGCTACTGTTACCACTATTTACGAATTTACCTCTAACGGCACAGTTATCTGCAAAATCGACGAGGCCGGATTTATGGAAAACGCTCGTCCCTTAATGGAACAAATGATTAACATCTTAATCGTCCAGCAGTATCAGCTGACTGTCGATGAATTTATCGCACAAATCGGCATGTCTTTTGACGAGTTTGTCACCCTCACTATGCAGGCAACCATAGACGAGGCATCATCTATAGCCGAATACAAGCTTGACAAAAACGGAATTTACATTAAAGATTCCTCAAGTAACGATTATGCTCTCTTTACCTATGAGTTTAAGGGCGAGGACGAGCTTATCCTTACCTACCAAGGCGATAGCCAGAGCTTCACAAGAATCTAGTAGTAAAAAGCCGCATCTTTTATAGGTGCGGCTTTATTTTTTTGCTTTTGTAAAGTTGACATCTCTTTTTAATGGGAGTATAATTTTAGTAGATATCACAAGGAGATGTTTTAGATTGGACGCAGTAGTAAAACAGAAAAAATTAAATTACAAATGGGTTATACTTGCCATTTCGTTCCTAATGATATTTTCGGGACTTGGCTGCTTTAACGCCACAAAAGGTCTGTTCATTTCGCCGGTAACCTCGGCTCTGGGAATAAGCCGAAGCTCATACTCAATAAACGACACCCTCTGCTACATTGCACAGGCTATAACCAACCTGTTTTTCGGCACGTTGATTTATAAATACGGCGCCAAGCGGTTAGTTGCCCTTGGTTTCGTTTTTCTTATCTTATCAGCGCTATCATATTACTTTGCAAGCAGCGCTATTTTATTTTACATAGGCGGAGCTCTGCGTGGTATAGGCTTCTCCTTCGCAAGCACATCTATGGCAAGCTACATAGTTGCAAACTGGTTTAAGAAAAACAGAGGAACCTTCACGGGAATGGTTTTAGCCTGCAACGGAATTGGTAGTGCAATTTCCACCCAGGTAGTAACCCCGATAATATATGAGGGAACAGACCCATTTTCGTACCGAAATGCATATCTGCTTATTACAGCAATACTGGTTGTAGCAGGAATCGTTATTGTAATTTTCCTAAAAGACCATCCGGACATTGACGATATAGAAGCTGATGTCCCATCCGACAAGAAGAGCAAAAAGAAGGTTCAGGCCTGGAACGGCATCGAGTTTTCAGAAGCTATTAAAAAGCCGTATTTCTACATTGCCGCAGTCTGCATATTCGTTTCGGGAATGGTGCTCCAGAGCATTGTGGGAGTTGCCGCCGCTTATATGACCGATACGGGACTTAACGCTTCCTATGTTGCAACAGTTTTGAGCGTTTACTCTCTCGCACTTACGGGCTCCAAATTCTTAGCGGGCTTTTTATATGACAAATTCGGCCTTAGAGCAACTTCAACATTATGCATATCCTCCGCTGTTTTATCCTTAATTGCGCTGGTTTTGGTTGCGCCAACCGCCGGTGGAAAAGCATTCGCTATGGCTTACGGTATTTTCGCCGCCATCGCCCTGCCGCTCGAAACGGTTATGCTTCCTCTTTACGCCGCAGACCTTTTCGGAGACAAATCCTTCAACAAAACAATGGGAATCTTCGTTTCGGTCAACACTGCAGGATATGCCGTTGGCACTCCGCTTATAAACCTTTGCTACGACACTTTTGGAAGCTATGCTTTTGCATTTGTTGTATGCGCCGTTTTGATGCTCGCTGTTGTTGTTGCAATTCAGTTTTGCATTTCAGCAGCTCACGGACTAAGAAAACAAGTGGCTAATGAGCAGCCTGCAGATGCATAAGATACAATATACATACAAGGAGCAAATCTTATGAAAAAGCTTTTATACCTACATTTAGTTCTGCAAATTGTTGCCGCTATTGTGAATTTTGTTGCTCTTTTGTCGTCTTCGGTTTTTTATGCTGTAGTTTTAACTCCCATTTCCCTTTTAGGCGTTGTTATCCCCATAGCAATACTTAGAAATATGGAAAGCTATGAAAATTTAGACTCAGAGGTTTTTTATCTGCGCTCGAGAGTTGACGCGCTTGAAAAAGCCATTAACGGAAATAGCAAGGACACCGAGTCAGAAACACCCACCCAGCGAGATGGCGACGTTTCCTTTGGAAACTGGAAATGCATAAAATGCGGTACCGTCAACAAAAAAGGCACAACAAGATGTGAGGGCTGCAAGGCGGCCTATTCCCTTGAACTAAACCCGACTCAAGACCCCAATAAGAAGAAAAAACTCAACCGCTGGGGAATATAAAAATTTCAGCTCCGAACAAGATTTTGTTCGGAGCTCTTTTGATATAAAAATAACAAGCGTTTTAGCGTCTTTATCCTTGAACTTTTAAAAAACATGTGCTATAATTTGACATGTTATATTTTAGCTGTAAAAGGAGTAGTTTGTATGTTGATTCCTATTTTACTTTTAGCAGTCGGTTTTGTTCTACTCATCAAGGGCGGCGACTGGTTTGTTGACGGAGCAAGCGGCATCGCCCGTCGCTTTAATCTTCCGGAAATTCTCATTGGAGCAACAGTTGTATCTATCGGAACCACTCTCCCTGAGGTTATGGTTTCTGCAGGCGCAGCTCTTGGCGGAAGCGGAAGCATTGCATACGGAAATGCAATCGGTTCTATTATCTGTAACACCTCGCTTATTGCCGCAATTACAATCGCAATTAAGCCCGGACCCGCAGCAAGAAAAAGTCTTATCCTTCCTGTTGCATTCTTCTATGGTGCAGCGGTCTTCTATTCCTTTACCGCCTATGCACTCGGAGAATTCAGCCGAATAATTGGTATCATCCTTCTTGCAACCTTCGTCGTTTATATGGTTACAACGGTTCTTAAAATGAAAAAGACTTCTGCGGCACTCGAGGGTGTCGGTGAGTGTGAGGTTGCAGCCATTGCCGAGGCCGAGCTTGAAAAGATGAGTGGCGAGGATCACGTTGTTGAAAGCGAAAAGACAGGCACAAAGGATAGCCTTCTTAAAGATATTATTCTTTTAGTTGTTGGAGCAGCTTTAATCGCTTTTGGCGCAGATTTACTCGTTGATAACGCAATTATTATTGCACAAAAATCAGGTGTTTCGGAAAAGGTTATCGGACTTACCATTGTAGCCCTCGGAACATCACTTCCTGAATTCGTTACCGCAATTACATCCTTAATAAAGGGCCACGGTTCGCTCTCTCTCGGAAACATCATCGGAGCCAACCTCTTTAACCTTATTCTTGTTAGCGGTGCTGCCGTAACAATTAACCCCTTTGCTCTCCCGGTTTCAGGACTCATTGGCGGCATCAATTCCTCTCTTGTAATTGATATTCCCGTTATGTTTATTGTAATGTCAATAATGATTATTCCCACACTCATCAAGCAAAAGCTTTCTCGCTGGCAGGGAATCTTACTCCTTTTAATCTACGCAGCATCCTGCCCACCCCAGTTTATAATCTAAAAAAAGTTGCCCCCGAGCCATACGGCCCGAAGGCTTTCATATTGCAAATATTTTTTAGTTCTGATATAATGAGTATAATTCAAAACAAAGGAGTGAGGGCGTGGAGATTTTTCCTATTGCGCATATTGAGACTGACTTTAACGAAAAATTCGGAATCCCACGGCAGAGCGGCAAGGTTTCTTCTCTAACCGCGCGAATTGTTTTTGAGCCGCAGTATAGAAATCCCGACGCACTCCGCGAAATTGAAGGCTTTTCACACCTTTGGCTGATTTTTGATTTTTCACTTACCCACAAGGAAGGTTTTACCCCTACTGTGCGTCCACCTCGCCTTGGCGGAAACAGACGAGTTGGAGTTTTCGCAAGCCGCTCCCCTTTCAGACCTAATAGTCTTGGGCTTTCGTCGGTTCGGCTTTTAAAAATTGAAAAAACTGAAAATGAGGGCGACGTGCTTATCGTTTCGGGCGCAGATCTTTTAAACGGCACTCCCATTTATGACATAAAGCCCTATCTTTCTTACACCGACAGTCATCCCGATGCGGTTTGCGGATATGCGGATGAGGCTCTTGGGCATAGACTAAATGTTATAATTTCAGATGAACTTTTAAATGAAATCCCCGAAAATAAAAGAGAGGCGCTTCTTGACTGTCTTAGCGAAGATCCCCGCCCTTCATATCAGGACGATGAGAGGCTTTACACAATGAGCTTTGCGGATTTTGAGGTTAGCTTCAAGGTTTTAGGCGACAAGCTCGAGGTTTTAAAAATTATAAAATAAATTTTGCCCCGCACACTTTGTGCGGGGCATTTTTTGTGCTTTTGCGGGCAAAATCAAGTTAAAGGAGGTATTTTTTATGATAGAAAAAGATACTATTAAGCTCCTGCGCGAATGCGATGCGGGAGTGAAAATGGGAGTTTCGTCCATCAAGGACGTGCTGCCCGACGTTAAAAACAGCGACCTTGAAAAGCTGCTTGCTGACTGCAAGGACA
>JAZRHT010000047.1:0-5472 GCA_045644905.1 Oscillospiraceae bacterium | reverse complement strand
GACTTGCCTTAGCGAAAAGGCAGATAATTCCGCAAACGAGCATTACAATTCCGCAGATAAGACATATTGTTCCGAGCAGTTTCATAAGTAAGTCTCCCTTATTTCTTGGCGTTGTCTTTCATTCGCTGGGTGTTGCTTAAGGTTTTCTTTCTAAGTCTCAGGCTCTCGGGGGTAACCTCCAAAAGCTCGTCCTCGGATAAGAATTCGATACACTGTTCAAGGCTCATCTTGCGGGGAGGAATGAGGCGGAGCGCATCGTCCGAGCCAGAAGCACGGGTGTTTGTGATGTGCTTTTTCTTGCAGACGTTAACGGCGATATCGTCGCCCTTAGGGTTCTGTCCTACAATCATTCCCTCGTAAACGCTCACGCCTGCTCCGATAAAGAGCTGACCGCGTTCCTGAGCATTGAAAAGTCCGTAGGTGACGGCTGTACCTGTTTCGAAGGCAATGAGCGAACCGTAGCTTCTGCGGGAAATATCGCCCTTGAAAGGCTCATAACCGCTAAACTGAGTGTTCATAATGCCTTCGCCCTTGGTGTCGGTTAAGAATTCGTTTCTGTATCCGAAAAGTCCGCGAACGGGGATTAAGAATTCGAGCTTGGTTCGGCTTCCCTGAGCCTTCATAGTCATAAGAACGCCCTTGCGGCTGCTTAATTTCTCAATAACTGTTCCCGAATATTCTTCGGGGACATCAATAAGAACATTTTCCATAGGCTCGCATTTCTGCCCGTCGATTTCCTTAAAAAGAACCTGCGGAGGTGTAACTGCGAATTCAAAGCCCTCGCGGCGCATGGTTTCGATGAGAATGGAGAGGTGCATTTCGCCTCGTCCCATAACCTTGAATGCGTCGGTGGAGTCTGTGCGCTCAACTCGCAGCGAAACGTCCTTAAGTATTTCTTTAAAGAGCCTGTCGCCAATCTGACGGCTGGTAACGAATTTACCCTCGCGACCAGCTAAGGGGCTATCGTTTACGCAGAAAAGCATCTCAACGGTAGGCTCGCTGATTTTAACGAAGGGAAGGGGAGTAACGTCATCGGCGGAGCAAACAGTGTCGCCGATTGAGATGTTCTCAATTCCCGAGAAGCAGATAATTTCGCCCATCTCGGCTTCCTTAACTGCCGTTCTGTTAAGACCCTCGATAACGTAAAGGTTGTTCATCTTAGCCTTAAAGCTCTTGTCGGGCTCAGCGGCGTTGCAAACAACAACCTCCTGACTCTCTTTTACACGACCTCTCTCAATTCTGCCGATTCCGATTCTGCCAACGTAATCGTTGTAGTCAATGGCGGAAACAAGAGCTTGAGCGGGAGCGTCTACTTCGCCCTCGGGACAGTCTATGTGTTTTATGATGGTTTCAAAAAGGGGAATGAGGTCGCTTCCGGCATCGTCGGGAGCAAGGGAAGCGGTTCCTGCTCTGCCCGAGCAGAAAAGAACGGGACTCTCTAATTGCTCCTCGGTTGCATCAAGGTCTAAAAGAAGCTCTAAAACCTCGTCAACAACCTCTAAGGGACGAGCATCGGGCTTGTCAACCTTATTGACAACAACGATGATTTTGTGTCCAAGCTCTAAGGCTTTCTGAAGAACAAATCTTGTCTGAGGCATAGGACCTTCAAATGCGTCAACTAAAAGAAGAACGCCGTCCACCATTTTTAAGATTCGCTCAACCTCGCCGCCGAAATCGGCGTGACCGGGTGTGTCGATGATATTTATTTTAGTGCCACTGTACATAACCGAGGTGTTTTTGGCAAGTATGGTAATTCCTCGCTCACGCTCTAAGGCGTTGGAGTCCATAACTCGGTCCTCAACCTGCTGGTTTTCACGGAATACACCGCCCTGCTTAAGCATCTCGTCAACCAAGGTTGTTTTACCGTGGTCAACGTGGGCGATTATTGCAACGTTTCTAAGCTTTTCCTGTTTCACAGAAAGACATCTCCTAAATTCTCTCAAAATTACTCTTTATTTTACCACAATTAAATCCGTATTGCAAGAAAAATTGTACTAATCTTTGGCAATTAGCCAATTTTTGCCGATGTGGACCTCGCTTTCGATCGTAACCTGCAAACTTGCCGCCGATTCCATCTCCTCTTTTAGGATTTCTGCGGCCTTCTCAGAGAGGCTCTCGGGACACTCAACGATAAGTTCGTCGTGTACTTGAAGTATGAGCTTGGCCTCGGGCATATCCTTTTTAAGCCTATTGTAAACCTTGTTCATCGCAATCTTAATAATGTCGGCGGCAGTTCCCTGAATGGGGGTGTTCATAGCGATTCGCTCGCCTGCCGCGTGCAGAATTTTGTTGCTGCTTGAAAGCTCGGGGATGGCACGGCGGCGTCCGTAAAGTGTACAAACGTAGCCGTCATTTTCGCCGTCTGAAATTATATTTTTCATATAATTTGCAACGCCGCTGTAATTTTCAAGATAGCTTTCAATAAGCCTTTTAGCCTCATAAACGGGCACACCGATATCCTGAGAAAGCGAATATGCTCCAATTCCGTAAACGATTCCGAAGTTTACTGCCTTTGCGCTTCTGCGGATGTCGGGAGTAACCATATCAATCGGCAGATTGTGAATTTTTGCCGCTGTCGAGGTGTGAATGTCCTCGCCGCTACGGAAGGCTTCAATCATCGCCTTGTCGTTTGCAACGTGTGAGAGAACTCGCAGTTCAATTTGTGAGTAGTCGGCGTCGATGAGCATTTTGCCCTCGCCTGCCACAAAAAACTCACGAAGCCTACTTCCCAAAGCAGTTCGAACGGGAATGTTCTGCAAATTAGGCTCTATCGAGGAAAGTCTGCCCGTTCTCGTTTCGGTCTGCAGAAAAGTTGTGTGAATTCTGCCGTCGTCTGAAATTTTTCCGATAAGACCCTCGGTGTAGGTCGATTTTAATTTAGCAACCTTGCGGTATTCCAAAATTTCGGGGATGATATCGTGCTCGTTTTTAAGGCTTTCTAAAATTTCAGCATTTGTAGAATAACCCGTTTTGGTTTTCTTTTTTGCAGGGAGCCCCAACTTTTCAAAGAGAATTTCGCCGAGCTGCTTGGGGGAGTTTATGTTAAATTCCTCGCCTGCAAGCTCGTAAATTTTTTCGCGTGAAGCGGCGAGTGTTTCAGAGAGCTCTTTGTCAAATTTTGAAATTCCCTCTCGGTCAACGCAGAAGCCTTCAAATTCCATAGATGAGAGCGTCTCGGAAAGGGGAATTTCAATTTCTGAGAGCAGAGAGAGCATATTTTCTTTTTTGAGCTGAGAAGATAGTTTTTTGCATAGATACGGCATCTTAACAATGTCGCTTATAGCCTCTTCATCATCTCCAAACTCGGCTACAAACTCACACTTGGACTCACCTTGTCCATATTTGGTAATGAGCGAAGAAAAATCATAGTCGGATGCTGTCGGCTCTAAAAGATAGGCGGCAAGCTTTAGGTCAAAAGCAATGCTTTTAAGCTCAAAGCCGCTTTTAAATGCGTGCAGATACTGCGCCTTGCAGTCGTAGGTGTATTTGGGGCAGTCGAGCGCAGATATGCCCTTTATATCCGAGCAGATAAAAATCTTGTCGCCTGCGGCGGCGTAAATTAGCCCTGAGCGGATAAAATAGAAAATCTCATTTCCGTTTGCGGCAGATTTTATATCCTCGGCATTATCGGTGCGAACGAGGGTATAATTTACGCTCTCGATTTTTTCCTCTTTTTCCTCGCTTTTAGAGGAAACAACGGAGGCATTTTTAGCATCCGCCGCCGAAAGACCAAAGGTCTTCATAGCATTCATAAGGTTAAGGCGAAGTAGCAGAGCGGCGGCGCTCTCTTTGTCAATTTCCTTTATTTTATAGGTAGAAATGTCGGTTTCGATAGGAACTTCTCTGTTTATTGTAGCGAGCGTCTGCGAAAGATAGGCATCCGCTTTGCCGTCAATGAGTTTCTGCTTTGCGGCGGGCTTAATGTCGGCGCCCTCGATTTCGGCATAGAGCTTGTCGAGGCTTTCAAAGCGGGAAATCAGCTCGGCGGCAGTTTTCTCGCCGATTCCCTTAACTCCGGGAATGTTGTCGGAGCTGTCGCCCATAAGCGCCTTTAAATCAACAATCTGGTCGGGGCGCACGCCCATATTTTCTAAAACCTTTTCGGGTGTGTAAACTGTGGTGTCGGTTTTTCCTGCGCGGGTCGAGGGCAGAAGAACGGTAACGTTGTTGTCAACAAGCTGCAGACTATCTCGGTCGCCTGTAATTATAACGCAGGAGTTGTCAGAGTTGGAAGCGGCGGTTGAAAGAGTTCCGATAAGGTCGTCGGCCTCGAAGCCTTCAAGACCCAAAACACAGTAGCCAAGATACGAAAGCAGCTCTTTCATAATAGGCAGCTGCGCACGCAGCTCGTCGGGCATTCCTTTTCGTGTGCCTTTATAGTCGGAGTAAATTTCGTTTCTGAAGGTCTTTTTAGAAACGTCAAAGCAAACCGCAACGGCATCGGGCTTTTCCTCGGTAAAATATTTGTGAAAAATATTAAGAAAGCCGAAAATGGCATTTGTCGGCGTTCCGTCGGGCGCCGTTAAGAGTCTTATGCCGTAAAATGCACGGTTAAGAATCGAGTTGCCGTCAATAATCATTAGCTTCATAATTTTCTCCGCCCTCGCAGTAATTTTTAGAAAATCGCATATATAATATATTCTACCACATTTCAATGCAAATTTCAACATTTCCGCCCTGCGTTTTAAAACACAAAAAAGCGGACTCCTAAGAATCCGCTTTCTAAACTAAGTCAACTTATTTTGCCTTTTTGAGTTTGCTGAGAAGTTCCTTAAGCTTGCCTCTTGTCTTTGGATATGCAAGCGTGAAAATCACTCCTGCGGCTAAAACACAAACAAGAATAATTACAACAACGATTCCTGCTCCCACACCGCTCTCCTTTTGAGGTGCTGTGGGCTCAGAGGAAACAATTTGTGAAACGGTATTGTCAGTTTGGCTTGAAACTTCGTCATTGGTGACAATGCTCTCTGTCGGCTTAGAGCTCTCGGTGTTGTTCTTGGAAGTGTTATTCTGCAGAGCGGCGGCCTGCTTATTGCTGAGCTTGGTAAGCTTGCTGTCGCTGATAACGTACTTTGAGTTGTGGTTTATGTTAACAGAGCACCAGGCATCTTTGCTGTTTTCGAGAACGATCTTGAACATAGCCTGATTGTCGGGGATCTTGGCGTAGTCGCTCATTATATAGTTGATATCTTCTTCGTATCCGACTTCAGGATGCTCGACGTGATATAATTGTAAAAGCTCTTCCTTGCCGAAATAATTCCTGATAAATGCCGACTTAAACCTAAATTCAATGTTTCCGGGAAGCTTGCCGTTATTTGCAAAAGAAAGAGCGATCGCCTGCTTTCCTGAACTGAGATATTTTCCGTCAACAACGTAAATTCTTGTTGTAAGGTTAATATCCTTAGCCTTATGCTCGTGAATTTTCTTGCCGTCAATAACCCACTGGTATCCGTCGCGATAGCAAACGAGAAT
>JAZRHT010000046.1:0-1560 GCA_045644905.1 Oscillospiraceae bacterium | reverse complement strand
TTCTTTTAACCGCCGAAACAAGACAGCGCCCTGCTTTTTTGGTAAACCCCGTTTTAATTCCGATGCAGCCCTCAACCTCGCGCACGAGGCGGTTGTGATTAGAGAAAGTCCGAGTAACCTCGGGCTCGCCGTATCGAATGGTATATTTCGGTTTGCTCGAAATTTCGACAAAATCGGCGTTTTTTAGAGCAAATGCGCCAAGAAGCGCCATATCGTAAGCCGTTGAATAATGATTTTCATGGTGCAGTCCCGAAGGAGTTACGAAATTTGTGCTTTTCATTCCGATTTGGGCAGCTTTTTCGTTCATAAGCTCCGAGAATTTCTCGCACGAGCCCGAAATCTTAACTGCGGCGGCATTTGCCGCATCGTTTCCCGAGAGGGTCAGCATTCCGACGGCGAGGTCAAAAAGTGTCACCTTGTCGCCCTCAAGAAGCCCCATAGACGACCCCTCGACCTTTATAGCAGTTTTATCAACCACAAACGGCTCGCTTTTTTGCTCACTTTCAAGGCAGATAAGGGCGGTCATAATCTTGGTGGTGCTCGCCATGGGTCTTTTTACGTAGGCGTCCTTCTTATAAAGAACCTCGAGGGTGTCGGCATCAATTAAAATAGCCGACTTTGCCGAAACCGAGGTTGCCGCCAAGGCTACCGGGCAGAGCGAAAATATTAAACAAACCGAAATTATAGCTGAGATTAGAGCTTTTTTCATTAAACCAATCCTTTTTGCAAGATACCAAAATATATGCAAAAAGGCATTTTTCAATTACTCCTCGGAGGGCTTGTCCTTTTTAAGAAGGCTCGAAATCTGATTTACGGCATCAGGAATCATATTGCAGAGCCTGTCAATGCTCTCGCCGTCACGAGCGAGCTGAAGCATACGAACGGTACCGTTTTCAACGATTAAGAATGCTTTGGGAGTAACAGTTATTCCTGCTCCGCCGCCACCGCCGAAAAGGTCCTTCTGGCTTTTGGAGGGGAAGTCCGAGCCGCCCGAGGCAAAGCCTAAGGAGAGCTTGGAAACGGGAATAATTGTAATAGAATCGGAAACTTGTATGGGCTTTCCGACAACTGTTTCAGAGTCGGCAAGCTCTTTTACTTTCTCAATGGTTGTAGCAAGAAGATCTGCGATGGGATGTTCTTTCATTTTAAAAACTCCTTTTTTATATTTTAAGGAAATTATTCTTGTTCTTCCTCTGCAGTCTCTTTAGCTCCACTTACTTCGGTAAGTGTTTCTAAAAGCTCCTTAGGTTTAGCGTCTGCAGGTAGTGCAGGGAGCATATCAAGTCCCGAAAGTCCAAATGCACGAAGGAAGTTTGCGGTTGTTTTAAAAGCGATGGGTCTGCCGGGCAGGTCAAGTCTGCCGGCTTCCTCGATAAGCTCTTTTTCGCAGAGAGTGGCAACAACGCCCGAGCAGTCAACTCCACGAATCTGCTCCATAAATGCTCTTGTGACGGGCTGGTTGTAAGCAATAATTGCAAGAACCTCAAGCGCCGCCTGAGAAAGAGGCTGATTTCGGCGCATATCGAGAGCCGAGCGGATGAAAGGCGCAAATTCCTTTGC
>JAZRHT010000045.1:0-14149 GCA_045644905.1 Oscillospiraceae bacterium | reverse complement strand
GTTTACTCCTCTTAGAGAGGCTCTCTCGGCATTCGTTGACAAAACTCAGGAGAAGGTTACCGGTAAGGTTCGCTTAAAGCTCTACAAGGGCAACGTTATCAACGCTGGTATGTGGAGCGAATATTCGCTTTACAGCGAGGAGATCGCAACCTTCGGCGAGAGCGATTACAACCAGAAGGATGCTGAAGGCTTTATCAACCTCTATGGTCTTCCCATCAAGGTTCAGGCTATGCTCGAGGGCAGAAAATAATCGTTTTTAGGAGAGAACAAAATGGCTAAGATGTGGGCTGGAAGGACCGACGGCGAAACCTCTAAACTCGCCGACGATTTTAACTCCTCCATTCACTTTGACCTTAAAATGTATAAGCAGGATATTGTCGGCAGCATGGCGCACGCCGCCATGCTCGGCTCTAAAAATATCATTTCGAAAGAGGACGCCGACACCCTTATTGACGGGCTTTCCAAAATCCTTGAAGATTTGGAGAGTGGCCCACTTCCCTTTGATATGACCTGCGAGGATATTCACATGTTCGTTGAGCAGGAGCTGACCGCTCGCCTTGGCGACGTTGGAAAGAAACTGCACACCGCAAGAAGCAGAAACGATCAGGTTGCTCTTGACCTTAGAATGTACCTTCGTGACGAATGCGACGAGATTACAAAGCTTATAAAAGAGCTTCTTGAGGCATTAGTTGACAAGGCAGAGGAATACAAGGGCGCAATTATGCCGGGCTACACACATCTGCAGAGAGCTCAGCCTATCGTTTTTGGGCATCATTTAATGGCTTATGCTATGATGCTGCTTCGTGACCTTGAGAGAATATCTGATACAAGAAAGAGAATGAATCAGTCCCCTATCGGCTGCTGTGCGCTCGCAGGAACTACTTATGACACCGACCGCCGTTTTGAAGCCGAAAAGCTCGGGTTTGACGGCATTTGTTTAAACAGTCTTGACGGCGTTTCGGACAGAGATTTCTGCTTAGAGCTTCTCTCGGCACTTTCTATTTTAATGATGCACCTTTCCCGTTTCTCTGAGGAAATCATTCTTTGGTCGAGCTGGGAATTTAAGTTTATCGAGCTGTCGGACGCATTTACAACCGGCTCGTCCATTATGCCGCAGAAAAAGAATCCCGATATGGCGGAGCTTATTCGTGGCAAAACGGGTAGAGTTTACGGCGACCTTATGGGGCTTTTAACTACCTTAAAGGGTCTGCCGCTTGCATACAACAAGGATATGCAGGAGGACAAGGAAGGCATTTTTGATGCCTGCGAAACCGTCAGAATGTGTCTTTCTGTTATGGCGCCGATGATTTCGGGAATGAAAGCTATCCCCGAAAATATGAAAAAGGCAGCTCAGGGCGGCTTTATAAACGCTACCGACCTTGCAGATTATCTTGTTAAAAAGGGCCTTCCTTTTAGAAGCGCTTACAAGATTTCGGGACAGATAGTTGCAAAATGTATCGCCGAAGGCAAGGTTTTAGAAACCCTGACTCTTTCGGAATACAAAGAGTTTTCTGAGCTTTTTGAGGACGATGTTTTTTATGATATTTCGCTCGAAACCTGCGTTGAGAAGCGCATCAGCGAGGGCGGAACCTCGGTTTCCTCAGTTGAAAAACAGATTGAATTTGTTAAAGCTAAATTAAACTAAAACTAAAAAGCCGACCCGTAAGAGTCGTACTCTTGAGGACAGTAAAAAAGATGCACGAAATTTTCGTGCATCTTTTAATTTTGTCTCATACCGTAACAAGCAGGGAAAATGTACATCACATTTTCCACCTGTTAGGAGAACCTAAAACCCTCTAAATTTAGTGTCTGTTTAATTCTTCATACAACTTTTTGTATATGTAGAATGGTTCCTTCCAATCTTCATAATACCTTAGTATGACATCTCGCGAAGGAAGTCCTAATTTAGCGAAATCTTTGCTTGGAGGGATTGTGTTTCCATCTTTAACCCATTTTGAAATGATATCATCAACTTCCCGTTTGCTATATTTTGCTTTTTTACTTACCAAAACCTTTATAGCTTGTTCCTCGCAAAAATTCGCAAATGTACCATATCTTTTAGAAATAGTAGACGGGGAGATTTCAAATGTTTCGTAAAACACTTTTTGAGACTCAATAACACGTTCTCTCCCATCGAAAAACTTATCAACGGCTTTTGTTATTTCTTCTTTTGAAATGAATTCATTCACTTCGGTGACTTCCGAACCGACAACCGCTTGATAGGCGGCTAAAGAATCGAAAAACCTATAAACCACTTTTGATGTTGGAAGTTTGTTTTCGGCTTTCAAGTCTTTTTGTGTTATTTTACCATGCTCGTTAACAAAACGTTTTCCATATTCAACAACTGATTCACGTGTCCAAGAAACAGGAACACTTAAACCACATAATTCTCTTTTTATATCTGTAAAACTCTTAAGTTCCGGATAATAATTTAAAACACACGGTATGGAAGGTAATTTATTAACTTTCTTCATGTCTTTTTGAGCAATATCACCTTTTTGAGAAACAAATGAAACCAAAGCATCTTTAATGGTTTCACGATTCCAACTGTATGAAAGATCTTCTATCCCAAATTCTTTTTTTAAATTATTAAGACCACCATAATATTGAATAACATAATGAATAGAAGGTAATTTATTATATTCTCTTCCAAAGTCAACCTTACTGATATTTCCTTTTTTCTTTATAAAAGTAGATATCATTGAATCAAATAATTCCTTAGTCATTCCTGTGCCTGATTCAGATAACTTAGCGCTTGTATCATCAACGAACGTTTGCTCAACTTCGCTCAAAGAATCTCCATTTAAAAAAGATTTTGCTTTTTCCTCTAGGATAAAATCTTTTAACTCTTTATCATTTTTCTTTAGATTACAGTCTGCACATAACAGTTGACAATTTTCCAAAGTTGATTTGCCGCCCTTTGCGTATGGGTAAATATGGTCAAAATGACATTCTTTAATAGAGGAGAGAGCATTTCCACACGCTTCACAACAAATCTTTCCTCTGTTTTTTTCTAGATTTGCTTTTATTATTTCTAATTTAATACTATCTGAAAAATCGCGATTGTTCATATCATAACCCCTTTAAATGTATTTACCGTCTATATTATAACAAATGCGCGGAAGAGTGTCAACGATTCCGTAAAATATATCCGACGAATTTGTTAATTATTCACCTGAAATTTTAAGCAAAAGATTTTTTGAAAAGTAAAGAAATCCCAATTTCCAACTGAAATTGGGATTTCTTATTTTACTCGCTTTTTTGTCTTGTCATACTGTCATTTAGAGTATGACTCCTACGGGTCGTTTTTTTAGTTTTGTTTTTTCTTTATATCGTACCTGAGCATTCCTATGAAAACTGAAACGAGGGTAAATATCTCGCAGAGGACTCCGCCGAGGGAAAGGCTTATTCCGTGGTAGGCAAGCCACATAGGAGAGCTAATGAGCATAACCTTGCGGATGTCGGCGGCGCTTTTTAGCGAAAAGCCAATATTTGTCGCTGTCATTCCGATAACAGGGAGAAATTCGACAATAAGGTTAAAAGCAGTTGCTTTTGTGCTAAAAATGGTGAAGGTTGCGATGTATGACAAAACATAAAGGCTTATAAATATATAGTTAAACGCCTTTATATGCTTTATTTTGTCCTTATTCGAATAGACAAGCGCTCTTGCGACACCGATAATATTGAGAATTGCGCCCATAGTAGCCGAGAGCATTATCATATTAACTGTAAAGAAAAGCGAACCGAAAAGCTGCATTATTATAACAGTTTTCTGCTTTTTTGCCTGATATGAGGCAACATTCATAACCATTGCAAGAATGCCGAAAGCCTGCGCGATAATAAATTCCATTATTTATTCCTCTTTATATGTCTTTCATTGTAAGGGAAATGCGCATTTTGGCTATATCAACCGATAAAATCTTAACATCGACAACGTCGCCGACCTTTAAAACCTCGGAAGGATGCTTTATAAACTTATTGCATATCTGCGAGATGTGGACAAGTCCGTCCTGATGAACGCCAATATCAACAAATGCGCCAAAATCGATAACGTTTCTAACAGTTCCCTTTAAGACCATACCGTCCTTAAGGTCCTTAATATCAAGAACGTCGGTTCTGAGCATAGGAGGGGGAAGCTCGTCACGAACGTCACGACCGGGACGGGCAAGCTCCTTTAAGATATCGGTAAGAGTGGGAACGCCGACGCCGAGCTTTGCAGCAACCAAAGAGACTCCCTCAGCTTCAACCTTGTTTTTAAGCGCCTCGCCACAAGTTGCAACATCGTTCTTTTTATAGCCATAAAGGGCGAGCAGCTCTTTTGCAACGCTATAGGATTCGGGGTGAACGGCGGTGTTATCAAGAGGCTCGCTGCTCTCAGCTACTCTAAGGAAGCCTGCGCACTGCTCAAAGGCTTTAGGTCCTAATTTGGAAACCTTTTTAAGCTCGCTTCTTGACTTAAATGCGCCGTTTTCCTCTCTATAAGCAACGATATTGTTGCAAACTGTCGAGGAAAGACCTGAAATTCTCGAAAGGAGTGCAGGAGATGCGGTGTTTAAGTCTGCGCCGACTGTGTTAACGCAGTCCTCAACTACGCCGTCGAGGGTTTCGGCAAGCTTTTTGGGAGGCATATCGTGCTGATACTGGCCAACACCGATTGCCTTGGGGTCAATCTTAACAAGCTCTGCAAGAGGGTCCTGAAGTCTTCTTGCGATAGACACTGCGCTACGCAGAGTAAGGTCAAAATCAGGAAGCTCAGCGGCGGCAAGCTTTGATGCCGAATAGACAGATGCGCCCGCTTCACTAACAACCATATAGGAAACCTTATCGTCAATTTCCGAAATTGTCTGCGCTGTGAACATCTCGGTTTCCTTAGAAGCAGTTCCGTTTCCGATTGCGATGATTTCAGCCTTGTGCTTTTTAATCATCTGCTTTAAAACGGCTTTGGATTTTTCAATCTGAGCGTCGGAATGAGTCGGATAAATAACCGAGGTATCGAGAACTCGACCGGTTTCGTCAACAACCGCGAGCTTACAACCGGTTCTATAACCGGGGTCAAGACCGATGGCGATTTTGCCCTTTACGGGAGGCTGCATTAAGAGCTGGTGCAGGTTTGTTCCAAAAACCTTTATTGCCTGCTCGGCGGCCTTTTCGGTAAGCTCATTTCTGATTTCTCTCTCGATTGAGGGGAAAATAAGGCGGGAGAATGAATCCTCGCCTGCCGCTTTAACCGCGGTGGCGCAGGGTGAATGTCCTTTAAGGGTAAGTCTGTCAATGACCGAAATCATTTTATCCTCGTCGACATTTACCGAAACCTTTAAGAAGCCTTCCTTTTCGCCGCGGTCAATAGCTAAAACTCTATGTCCTGCGATTTTGGAAACCGCCTCTGAAAACTCATAATACATCGAATAGACGCTATCCTCATCCTCTTTTGCGGCGGTGGTGGAGATAATGCCGCCCATCATGGTGAGGTTTCTGATTCTCTTTCTGATTTCGGCATTATCCGAAATATCCTCAGCGATTATGTCAAGAGCGCCCTGAAGAGCTTCTTCAGCGGTTAATACGCCCTTTTCTTCGTCTATATATTTTTCCGCCTCAATAATGGGGATAAGGGTAGCATCCTCCTGTGCGAAAATGGTCTGAGCAAGGGGCTCTAAGCCCTTTTCCTTTGCAACAGAGGCTCTTGTTTTTCTCTTGGGACGGAAGGGTCTATAAATATCCTCGATTTCAGAGAGGGTTTTTGCATTGTCTAAAGCTGCCGAAATTTCGTCGGTCAGTTTTTCCTGAGCGGCAATAAGGTTTCTAACCTCTTCCCTTCTCTCGTCGAGGCCTCTTAAGTAAGCTAAGCGCTCGGAGATTTCACGGATGAGCTGGTCATCCATCGAGCCGTGCATTTCCTTTCTGTATCGCGCGATAAAGGGAATGGTGTTGCCCTCATCGAGCAGGGAAATTATGTTTGCCACATAGTCGGCACGAGTTGAAAATTGTTCAGCTAATTTTTGTGAATAATCCATTTGAAAATCCTCTTTCGGTCATATTTTTGCATATCTATATTATAGCATACTCACTTGAATTTGCAAAGCATAAATTTAAACTTGTAATTTGTCGAAAATTGGTGTATAATACTAAATATACATTGGCACATTCTATACAAAGAAGGGTGAAAAAACATGCCGAGAAAAGACGGAAAAAGATACAAGAGCCCCGATATGATGTACGCTATTGCTCCTCATATTATGGCTAAGCGCAGCGATGCCTGCAACTCAATTACTGTTCACATTCCTTATGAGCCTATGCACGAATACATAGTTAAAAAAAGGGCCGAGGGAATTAAGCTCAGCCACATGGCGCTCATTATTGGCGCTTATGTTCGCACTGTAGCAAAATACCCTGCAGTTAACCGCTTTGTTGTTAACAAGAACATCTATTCGAGAAACGAGCTTATCGTTGCGATGGTTGTTCAGCGCTCGCTTGACGCACAGAGCACAATGGGCAAGCTCAAATTCGAGCTTACCGACACAATCTTTGATATTAACGAAAAGATAAACAAATTCGTTGACGACAACCGTCAGGAAGACAGCAACGAAACCGACGCTATTATGAGAAAGCTCACAAAGTTTATGTTTCTGCTTCGTCCCGTTGTTTGCATTTTAAAATGGATGGATAAGCATGGACTTCTGCCTCGTGCAATTATTGATGCTTCCCCCTTCCACTGCTCGATGGTTATTTCAAACCTTGCAAGCATCCGCACAAATCATATTTTCCACCACATTTATGATTTCGGCACAGTTGGCCAGCTTATCACAATCGGAAACAGCGAAATGCGCCCCTATATTAAGGACGGCGAGATAAAATTACAGAAAACTATGCCGCTCGGCGTGGTTACTGACGAGCGAATCGCCTCGGGCGGATATTATGCAAAGTGCTTCCACGAAATGGAAAGACTTCTTAAAAACCCCGAGCTTATGGAAGCTCCTCCCGAAAAGGTTATCACCGATTTCTAAAACTAAAAACCCTCTTGCTAAACGCAAGAGGGTTTTATTTATGAACATTTTGTATATATTGAAACACAAAATGTTCGCAAAAGCGAACATTTATCTTAAAAAAGGCTTGAAATTAAATACGGGATGTGCTAAAATGCAACTAACGATATTATAAATCGGAGGGTGAATAAGTGAGTATAAGCTACAAAAAATTATGGAAGCTTTTAATTGACCGAGATCTAAAGAAAAACGACCTACGAAAACTGCTTAGTCCTGCAACCGTTAACAAGCTCAATCACAACAAGGTTGTTTCTCTCACCGTTCTTATGGAGATATGCAGATTTCTTAGATGCGATATCGGCGATATAGTTGAAATACAGCACTAAATCAGAGAGGTTTTAATATGAATATACTTATTTTATCCTGCAACACGGGTCAAGGGCACAATAGTGCCGCTGCTGCCGTTTTGGAGGCTTTTGAAAAAAAGGGGCATACTGCCAAAATTGAAAACACCCTTCTTTTCCTTTCTAAAATTCACGACGACATTATTTCGGACGGACACATTTTTATCTACAAAAATTTTCCCAAGCTTTTTGGAGTTGGATATAGATTTGAGGAAAATCACGAGCCCAAGTTCATTCAAAGTCAGCTTAAGCTCGGCGCTAAAAAGTTTGGAGAATACCTTAGCCAAAATAGTTACGATGCCATTGTTTGCTCGCACGTTTTCGGCGCAATCTTAGTTAACGAATACAAAAAGAAATCGGGCGACAAAATTCCCTGCGGCTTTGTTTCAACCGATTACACCGTTTATCCCGGCGCCCTCGAGTGTCAGGCTGACCTTTATTTTACCGCACATCCGCTGTTAAACGATGAGTTTGTGTCAGCAGGAATAGATAAAGAAAAGCTCTGCCCATTTGGAATACCCATTTCGCATAAATTTTTAGAAAGCGTTTCCAAAGAGGATGCTCGCAAAGAGTTAGAGCTTCCTAAGGATGTAAAAATTGTTCTTATCGGCGGAGGTAGCATGGGCTGCGGTCCCATCGCAAGCCTTACTTCACTCATTGCCGAAAAGCTCAGCGATGCGCTCGTTGTAGTTGCCTGCGGCAAGAACGAAAAGCTTATAGAACAAATTACAAAGCTTGAAAATCACAATATTCTGCCTCTGCCCTACACAAAGCGGATGGATCTTTATTTAAGCGCCGCTGACCTTTACCTTACAAAAGCAGGCGGTCTTAGCACCACCGAGGCGATTTTCAAGGCAGTTCCCCTACTCTACATAGATGCCGTTCCCGGCTGCGAAACGAGAAATATAGACTTTATGTCGGCAAACAGTTTTGCCGAGGTTGCTTTTACTCCTGAGGAAGCAAGCGAGCTTGCCGCCAAGATTATAAAAGCGCCTCAAAATGCGCTTGATTCTATTCTCAAATGTAGAGAAATGCTCCCCTCTAACCCTTCTATTGCTATAGCAGAAAAAATAGAGGAAACCGTCTTAAAAAAGAATACCGTAAAATTATAAAAACTCAGCGGACGTATACGTCCGCAGAGTTTTTTCTTAGTACAGCTTTGTGAACTGAAAATCGGGGTCAATTCCAAGCTCTTTTAAGGCTTTTTGTTTGTTATCAGCGATTTTCTCGTCAAGGCAATCAAAAAGATTGTCTCCGTTTGTATCGATATCCACGATAAAGGGACCTAATTCATTTACCTTAAAGAACCAAGCGGCCTCAATTCTGCCAAGCTCATCATAAAGATGAACGTCCTGAACCTCGATTGAATCTATCCACAAATTAGGACTTACAGAGCGCGGCGAAACGTGAACGCATTTCTTTTGCTTCATCATTTCTGCGGTCTGCTCGCCCATAGTGGTCTTGCCGACAATCATTTTAAGATTCCACTCATCAACGCTTTTTGCGCCCCATTTTTCAAAGCGAATGCTCGAGGTTGGCATAAAGGAAACAAGCTTCCACTTGCCATCTTCCTTTATTACAATGGGGCCGTTATGAATAAGAATGTTTCGGCTTTCCGTTGAAAATGGAAGGGTGTTTTTCTCGTCGAAAATATATTTTTGAAGTCGGGAACGGCAGGTAAAAACCTCGCCGCTGATATAAACAGTGTCTCCGATTTTCAGTTGTTCAACGTCCTTATCTGTCAGAGGACCTCTTAAATGATATTCTGCCATAAAGCTCTCCTCCTATCTGTCGCCGAACCAGTTCGGGCTTTTCATAACAGTTACTCTGCCGTCTGCATCAATTCTTGACGAGGCACGGCGGGCAACCATACAGTTTGTGCTGGTGGCGCAAGCAATGCCAGCAATATGGGTATAGGCATATTCAACGTTAACAGCAAGAACCGAGGTGTCTCCACCCGCTCCGAGAATTCCTATTCCGAGGCTATTGAGCGCTTTATAAAGATCTTCCTCAATCTTTGCAAACATAGGATCGGGATGCTTTGAACCGACAGTTCTAAGGCAGGCGGCTTCCTTTGCAAGGTTTGCGGCAACATTTGCCGTTCCGCCGATGCCGATGCCCAAAACTGACGGAGGACAAACTGCGCCTGCTCTGGCAGAAGCCACAAAGCTATCGATAACAAACTTTTCAATGCCTGCAATACCATCGGCAAAGGCGACAATTCTATGACGAGTGCCGCCAAAGCATTCGCTTCCGCCGCCCTTTGCGGCGTAGGACATTTCGATAAAATCGCCATCGACAAACTGATATGTAAAGTCGGGAATGTTCATTCCAATGTTATTTCCGGGGTCGTAGCCGGTAAGGGGATGCTTCATTGTTGCTCTGAGATAACCAAGCTCAGTTGCTCTGGCAACTGCACGTCTTGCAGCATTTTCAAGCTCGACAAAGCCACCTTCAAGCTCGCAATTATTTCCGACCTTGAAATAGAAAATCGGCCAGCCTGTGTCAACGCAAAGAGGATTTCTTCTCTCCGCCGACATATTCATACTTTCAAGGGTGGCAACAAGACCTTTTTTCGCATCGGGGTTGCTTTCGCGCGCGATAGCGCTTTCGAATGCCTCTTTTACATCGGCAGAAATCTCTGTAGCGCCTCTTTTGATGGTTTCAAAAAGCGCCTGCTCGTAAATTTCTGTTTTAATCATTGCACATCACCTCTACAACTCAATATTAGCAAGCGGAACGTGTTGCTGACATCCGTAAATATCATCGTCAGCAAGGCTTCCGCTAATATTTTTTCTGGGGAATGTTATCTTTATTGAATTGACAACTCCGTAGGATATAATGTCGATTTTTTCCTCTGCAACATCGTAAGCCTCAGATATTTGCTGCTTTGTAAGCCTCTCTGCTACGTACTGCATATCCTCGCTTGTGTTAAAGATAAGGTCGAAGGTTATAAATAAGGGGCCTGCATTTTTGGAGCGCAAAATCTTGGTGTATTCTATTAACTTTTTCATTTTTATACCTCCTGTACGCTGATTTTTGCAGTTTCAAGCAGAGAATCAACCTTTGCAAGATGGAAAACCGAAAACTCATATACTGCACCAACGTGAATATCCGAAGGCGAAAACGGAAATGCGAGGTTTCCTGCACTCGACTTTCGTCCCTCATAATCGCAGTGAAGCATTCGGCTTCTTGCAAGGGCGCAAACTGTATCGGCGATTTCCTGCGTTTTTCCAACGATATCAATAATAATACCGAGCGAGCTTTCAGCGCCGCCATTTTTCTTAAAATGAATGGTGTAGCTATCCTTAGGAAGGGTCTTTTTAGTGGTTTCGCTGATAAACTCCGTTACGATGCCTATCATCTTATCAATATTCTCTATTGTTTTAGAGTCGTAAATTGTTGCGGGGCAGATTGTTCTATATCCCGAGCATTTTACACCCTCAAGTTTGAGAGTTTTTTCTTCAGCATCGTGAAATACAGAGCCGCTGACTCTAACAGTTCTCTCATCTACCTGCTCAAACTTTGAGTTGGTTAAGTCGCATACACCATCGGGCTCATAAATGAGGTAAGGATTTGACTGCTCGTAAAGGGTGTGGGCAGCAACTCTATCGACTGTGCATCTGCGAATGGGGTTTGCGGGGCGAAGCTCAAAATAATCCTTGTGCATATAGCCCTGCATAACGTCGGCGGCGGCAACCGGCTCAGAACACATTGCACCGCACTCCATAATCTTAGCCATATGGAAGGCAAGTCCCTCATCATAGCCCTCATAGATACAAGGAGCGGCATAAATCGCGGTATCACAAGCTCTGCCGCAGACGATTACGTCCGCTTTGCTTTCTAAAAGCTTAATAATGGGTGCAATTCCTATCTGACTGACTATTGCTGTACTCTGTTCAATTGCCTCTTTGTAAAGCGGCATTTCGTCGCTCATATTTATAGTTTTTCCGCTTTCAAACTTTTCAAGAACATACTCTTTTGAAACGTCGCTTAAAACTGTTCCAAGCTTAAAACTAAGATTCTTTTCTTTGGCTATTTCAAAAATGATTTCTTTCAGCCAATTTACGTGGCGCTCGCTTCCCGCTCCGCCGGCAGTTCCTATAATAAAGGGAGCCTTCTGCTCGAGTGCCTTAGGAAGCGCTAATTCCAAATCTCTTTTAACCGCTCCGCGATCGGTAAAGGATTTGCCGCTGCCCAGATAATAAGGTCCGGGGTCGGTTGAGCCTGCGTCAACTCCTAAGTAATCAACCTTTTCCGAAAAGGCGATATCGAGAGCCTCTTCACTATATCCGTAACCCAAAAGTCCGTTGAGTGCAACTATTTTCATATAATCTTCCTCTCTTTACCTTGATATACTTCTATATTATTAAAAGTAACCGCATCTTTCAATGCATTTTGTCAATATTATATTGCAATTTGTTCAATAGTTTAATAAAATAAAAATCAAGGTGATATATATGGATATTAAAAAATTTGTACTGTCTTATTATGAAAACGCAACCAATGATTTCCACATAAGGCACATAAGCGAGCCGAGGGAGGCACTCGAGCTTCATTCACACGATTATTTTCAGGTTTATTACATCTGCAGCGGAAGAATTCTGCATCATCTTGAAAGCGGCACGGCAGAGCTCTCTGCGGGAGACGTTTTTATCCTGCCTCCAAATGTTCCTCATTACATAGAAAAGGTCGGAAATCAGGTTGATTTCTATTCCCTTTCCTTTACTCCCGATTATTTTCAAAACCTAAAAGAAAGCAACAAACTGCTTTTAGACTTTCTTTATTATCTGAGATCGCAATCACTTGAAAATATCCATCCAAGATTTACGCTTTCCTACGAGGATGCTGTCTTTTCAGAAACGCTTGTTAGAAGGATTATGGAGGAATTTGAGGGCAAAAAAACAGGAAAGGACGAGCTTATCAAGGAATGTGTATCGGCGCTTTTATCTATTTTCGCGCGAGCATATTTTGAGCAAAGGGCCGAGGCGCTGATTTCTGAAGAAAATCGCCTTCTTGTAATGCACAGCATCGAATATGTAAAAAATCACATCGACGAGGATATAACGCTCTCGGAAATAGTGCGGCGTTCGGCTATGTCAAGAACATGCTTTTGTACCATCTTCAATTCTATTACCGGAACGTCATTTAAAGAATATTTGAACCGATGCAGAATAGAAAAGGCCGCAGCGCTGATTGCATCAGGCGAGAAAATCTGCGTCGTCGGAAACTGCTGCGGCTACAGTGAATTCAGCACATTTTATAGAAATTTTAAAAAGTATATGGGAATGTCGCCCTCTGAATTTAAAAGAAGAAACAATTTAACATAAAATAGGCAGAAATTTGAATAGAAAATGCTGGACAACGTCCGCTATATATTATAGAATAAAATTAACCACAAATGTTGGGAGGAAATAAAATGAGCAAAATGCCCTACGAAAAAATTACCGTAGATAGCACTTATGGTCACTATGACTTAACTAAGCCCGCCGCCTACACCGTTACAAACGGAAAAGAGCTTCGCGGACCTTGGTACTACGTCTATTCAAACAGAAAAATTCTTTTATACGTTGACCAGAATGGTCCCGTTAAAATTCAGTATCAGCCGCCTTCAGGAATCCTCGTTTCAAAGCGCGAATGGGGCGAGAGCGACAGTAAATGGCAGGTTTGGGTACAGTCTCCCGACTTAAACGGCGGTATCCCCGTTAGCAACTTTAACTCCCCTCGTCTTGACTGCAAGATGAAGGAGCCCAAGTTTACTGTAAATTGGGCGCCCAGCACAGCTACATATACATCCGAATACGACAATGTTGACATCATCACAGAAATCTTTGTTCCCTCCGACAAGGCTACTGTTTCGATGAAAACAACCATCAAAAATAAGAGCGACAAAAAGATGGATTTCACCGTCCGTCCCGCTGTTTTCCCCTACGTTAACATTCCTCAGATGGTTGCCTGGGATCTGCCCGAGTGGTATCTTTCCACAAAAACATATCTTACAAACAACACCATGATGACCATTCACGGACAGATGAGCGATCCCGGAATGGACAAGAATAAAGAGCGTTCTGTTACCTTTAATATTGATTTTGACGAGAATGCCGAGTTTGAAATCGATATGAGTAAGTTTGCAGGACCCGACAACTTCCTCTCCCCTGCCGCAGTTAAAGAAAACTGGAATCTTTCCTACAAGATGCCCGAGGCTGCAGAAGGCAAGGCTATCGGCTGGCAGAGAGCTGTTTGGACCGCAAAATACGAAACCAGCATTGAGGCAGGCGAAAGCAAGACCTTTACTCAGGTTTTAACAGTTCAGGATGCTCACGAATACAGCGCAGAGGAAAACGAATTTGAGGTAAGCTACTTTGACGATGAGAAGTACGCAGCTCACATTAAGGACACCGATAATTTCTACAAAGACCTCTTTACCAAGCGCACCATAAAGACCGAAAACGAGCTCTTTGACAACTTTATGAACAACTTTGCTCCTCTACAGATGTATTGGGTAGGCTCGCTTGACAGAGGCTGGCCCTCATCAATGAGAGGTACAAGAGACGCTTCTCAGGACTTTGCAGGAATGCTTCCTCTTGATCCCGTTTGGACAAAAGAGGTTATTATTCAGCTCTTTGAGCATCAGCGCAAGTCTGACGGATGGTTCCCCAGACAGATCAGCACCATTTCAAGAACCGCTCCGCACGATATGAGATTCTTCTGCGATGGCGGCGCATTCCTCTTAGAGCTCATTCACGAGTATATGGCATTTACAAG
>JAZRHT010000044.1:0-2935 GCA_045644905.1 Oscillospiraceae bacterium | reverse complement strand
GAAATTTATGACGTACTAAAAAAATACGATATTAAAAAGTGCTTTTACGGTCACATTCACGGTAGCGGTTATAGATACGCTATTGACGGTCTTTATGACGGTATAGATTTTCGTCTTATAGCCTGTGATTATCTTGAATTTGTGCCTTATAAGATTTTTTGAGAGAATTTAGCAGAAAAATCGCAAAAAAGTTAAAAAAATAGTGGTAATTTCAAAAACGTTGTGCTATAATTATTTGGATAAGACAATGTTATTTAAAATATTATTTTTAAAGCGTGAAAACGCAAAATCAGGAGGAAGTAAAAATGACATTAGTTTCAAAAAATCAGATCGAAACCAATAAGTTCGAGCTCGAGATTTCGGTCGGAGCAGAAGAATTCGAAAAAGCTTGCGCTAAGGCTTACCGCAAGAACGTTTCTAAGATTAACGTTCACGGATTCAGACCTGGTAAGGCTCCCCGTAGCGTTATCGAAAAGCTTTACGGAAAAGAGATTTTCTTTGAGGATGCTGTAAATGAGCTTTATCCCGCAGCTTATGGTGAGGCTATAGCTGAGGCAGCTTTAGAGCCCGTTTGCCCTGCAGACATCGAGGTTACTTCTGTAAATGAGAATGGATTTACCTTTAAGGCAACTGTTACAGTAAAGCCTGAGGTTGAGGTTTCTGATTATAAAGGCATCAAAGCTGTAAAAGAAATCAAGAAAGTAACTGAAGCTGACGTAAACGCAGAAATTGACAATCTTCGCAACCGTAATGGTCGTATAATAAATGTTGAGGACAGAGCTGCTCAGAATGGTGACACCACCATCATTGACTATGAAGGCTTTGTTGATGGCGTTGCATTCGAAGGCGGCAAGGGCGAAAGACAGCCCCTCGTTCTCGGTTCGGGTCAGTTTATCCCCGGCTTTGAGGAGCAGGTTGCTGGCAAAAACATCGGCGACGAGTTTGACGTTAACGTAACCTTCCCCGAGGAGTATCACGCTCCCGAGCTCGCAGGTAAAGAAGCAGTATTTAAGTGCAAACTTCACGAGATTAAGGTTCGCGAGCTCCCCGAAGTAGACGACGAGTTTATTAAGGATGTAACCGAGTTTGATTCTCTTGAAGAATTCAAGAAGGACACCGAGGAAAAACTCGCTGCACGCAACGAAAACGCTGCAACTGCAGAGGTTGAGGATAAGCTCATCGACGCTGTTATCGCTGGTATGAAGGCTGATATTCCTGAGGTTATGTTCGAGAATAACGTTGACGAGATGGTTAGAGACTTCTCCTCCCGCCTTGAGGCTCAGGGCATGAAGCTCGAGCTCTACCTCCAGTACACAGGTATGGATATGGATGCATTCCGCAAGACCTTCCGTGAGCAGGCTGAGAGACAGACCAAGATTCGTCTTGCTCTTGAGAAGATTGCCGCTCTCGAAAACCTTACCGCTTCTGAAGAAGAGGTTGAGGCTGAGTACAATAAGGTTGCTGAAAGCTACAAGATCGAGGTTGCTCAGATTAAGGCATTCATTCCCGCTGAGGATATTGCTAAGGACCTCGCTATGCAGAAGGCTATCGACTTTGTAAGAGATAACGCTGAAATCACCACAAAGGAAAAGAAAGCAGCTGCTAAAAAGCCCGCCGCAAAGAAAACTACAGCTAAGAAAGAGGCAGAGGGCGAGAAGGCTGAGGCTGAGAAAAAGCCCGCAGCTAAGAAGACTACAACTGCTAAGAAAACCACCACAGCAGCAAAGTCCACCGCTGCTAAGAAACCTGCAGCAAAGAAAACCGCTGCAAAAAAGGAAGCAGACGCTGAATAAGTAACATCTGCTTATCCTAAAATAGTGTTAAATGCGATTCCGAAGCGGTAGTTTTACTATCGCTTCGGAACGGTTATTTTCAAATCTTTTTCATTTGGAAAGGAGAAACCATTATGAGCTTAGTGCCTATGGTAGTAGAACAGACAAGCAGGGGAGAGCGTTCCTATGATATCTTTTCCCGCCTTTTAAATGACAGAATCATTATGCTTTGCGATGAAGTTAATGATGCAACCGCAAGCTTAGTTGTTGCGCAGATGCTTTACTTAGAGGGTCAGGATCCCGATAAGGATATTCACCTCTATATCAACAGCCCTGGCGGTTCTGTAACAGCAGGTATGGCTATTTTTGACACTATGAATTACATCAAACCCGATGTATCAACAATCTGCATCGGTATGGCAGCAAGTATGGGAGCATTCCTTCTTGCCGCAGGCGCAAAGGGAAAGAGATTTGCGCTTCCCAATAGCGAAATTATGATTCATCAGCCTCTTGGCGGTGCAAAGGGTCAGGCAACTGATATTATGATTCATGCGGAGCATATTGTTAAAATCAAGTCCCGCTTAAATCAGATTCTCTCTGAGAGAACAGGCAAGCCCCTTGATGTTATTACTAAGGACACCGAGAGAGATAACTTTATGTCAGCTCAGCAAGCCTGTGATTACGGTCTTGTTGATAAGGTTATAGAGCACAGATAAGTTTTAAGTTTAAGGAAAACGGGTGAATTTTATGCCAAACGGACACGACAACGAGATAACGCGTTGTTCATTCTGCGGTAAAACAAAGGCTCAGGTTGAGCTTCTTATTACAGGCCCCAACGTTGCTATTTGTAATGAGTGTGTTGCTATCAGCAGTGAAATGATCGCAGCTAACCTCAAGCAAAGAAGTCCTAAGAGTGCGCCGAAAAAACCTGTTGTTGAGGTGAATGTTTTAAAGCCTGCGCAGATTAAAGCGGTTCTTGACCAGTATGTAATAGGTCAGGAGAGGGCAAAGATTGCCCTGTCTGTTGCGGTCTATAATCATTATAAGCGCATAATGAACAATATAAATAAGCCCGAAAAAAGCGATGTTGAGCTTCAAAAGAGTAACGTTCTTCTATTAGGACCCACCGGTGTTGGTAAAACTCTGCTTGCGCAGACCCTTGC
>JAZRHT010000043.1:0-1617 GCA_045644905.1 Oscillospiraceae bacterium | reverse complement strand
CTCCTTAACATCACTTCTGAAGCCTAAGAAATGAATTTGTTTTTCGACGTTTAATTCCTTCGCCAAAGCCTCTAAATTTTCCTTTTCAGGACCCTTGCCGCATATAAAATAGTGAAGCTTAGGATTATTTGCAAGCGCAATGGCACGAATGGCGGTAGCATAGTCTTTTCTTAAAATAAGGTCGCCTGCCGAAATGAGAGCAACGTCGCCCTCTTTAAGGCAGAGCTCTGCCCTTTTTTCGTTTCTATGCTCGCGAATTCCCTCAAAATCCGAGAGAGTTATGCCAACTCCGTGAACAAAATAAACCTTGCCATTATTTTTGAGGCGAAATTTTTTTGCCGCCTCAAAATCTTCCTGATTCATTGTAATAATAGCATCGGTCCAGCGAGCCATAATCTGCTCCGCCCATTTTAAAACGGTGCGATTAAAAAGCGGCGCACCCTTATAGAAATGAAAGCCATGAGCGGTGTAAATAATCTTTTTAACCTTGTGCCTTCTGCCCGCAAATCGACCGACCATTCCGCCAACAGGCGTGTTGCAGTGTATAACCTCAATCTCGCCCTCTTTTATAACCTTGCAAAGATTTTTATAAGCGATTTTGTTGTCGCTAAACGCAGTAATACTGCGGTAGGTGTGCTGGTCATAAAGGCGCACTGGCAGAGCACATTCTAACCCCTCGGGCTTTTCTCTGTTAACGCCGAGATAGACCTGATAGCCTAATTTTAATGCGGTTTTTAAGGGCGGCGTATTAAAGTTGGTAAGCAAAACTTCCTCGCGGCTTGCGCTTTGCTCCGCAGTAGGCTTTGAACTGTTTCCTATAAAAACGTATCCTGACATAAGCGGCTAAACCTTTCGTACATACAAGTTTATTTTTTCAATGTCTCTTGTTCAACTTCTAAAACTTTTATATTTGTTCCTTGCTCGTTGGTGTAGAGATTTTCGCGGCAAAAAACGGTTTTAACCGTTCTGAAAAGTATTTTTATATCAAGCCAAAGGTTTGCGTTCTGGGCATACCAAGCGTCCTTGAGCCTTTTTTCCCTAACAGACAGACCATTGCGGAAATATGCCTGAGTGTAGCCGGTGATTCCGGGGCGGACATTCATTTTGGGCTTTTCGTCATCTAAGTATGTAGAGAGCGCTTCGGCTCCACTTGCGCGAGGACCGATAAAGCTCATATCTCCTACGATAATGTTTAAAAACTGCGGAATTTCATCAATGCTCGTTTCTCTCATAAAGCGTCCGATTTTTGTAACTCGGGGGTCATCCTTTGCATTGTATGTAGAACCATCTGCGTTGAGAATATTAGGGGCGTTAACCTTCATCGAGCGGAATTTGTACATTGAAAAAATCCTGCTGCCTTTTCCGATTCTAGCCGCCTTATAGAAAACAGGTCCGCCATCTTCAATTTTTATAAGCAGGCCGAAAACTATGTAAAGAAGCAAAAAAATCGGTAGAATCACTATGCAAACAACAAGGTCAAACGACCTTTTTATAAATTTGAAAAACATTCAATCAACCTCATTTTCGAGTTATGCTTTTGTCTAATTTACTAAGTGCTGCCTGTGCCTTCTCTTTTGCGGCATCTGTGCTTTGAGCGGTGGCAACTATGTATCCGCA